>NZ_JBFUES010000646.1:0-4441 GCF_056403875.1 Bradyrhizobium sp. P2_E8 | reverse complement strand
TCGCAAGTCCCTATACTGACGGTGACGGCCAATGACAAATTCACAAGCAAATTCAATGTGATGAGGTAGAACCATGACACTTCCGATCGGCACTACCGCCCCCGACTTCGAAGCCGAGACCACCGAAGGGAAGATCAAGTTCCACGACTGGATCGGCAATAGCTGGGCCCTGCTGTTTTCGCACCCCAAGGACTTCACGCCGGTTTGTACGACCGAGCTCGGCGCATTGGCCAAGTTGAAGCCGGAATTCGACAAACGCGGCGTCAAGCTGATCGGCCTCTCGGTCGATCCGATCGACCGTCACGCCAAGTGGGCGGACGACATCAAGGAGACCCAAGGCGCGGCGCCCAACTATCCGTTGATCGGCGACACCGACTTCAACGTCTCCAAGCTCTACGAGATGCTGCCGGCCTCGACCTCGGGCGATCCCCTCACCCGCACGCCGGCCGACAACCAGACCGTCCGCAACGTCTTCATCATCGGGCCGGACAAGAAGATCAAGCTGGTGTTGGTCTATCCGATGACCACGGGCCGGAACTTCCAGGAGATCCTGCGCGTCATCGACTCGCTCCAGCTCACCGCCAAGCATCGCGTCGCAACCCCGGCCGACTGGACGCAGGGCGAGGACGTGATCATCGCAGGCTCAGTCTCCAACGACGAGGCCAAGACGATCTACCCGCAGGGTTGGAAAGAGCCGAAGCCCTACATCCGGATCGTCCCGCAGCCGAAATGACTTTTGGCGGTCGCGCCTAGCGGCCGCAAAAAGTCATCCCGGGGCGCGCGAAGCGCGAACCCGGGATCTCGAGATTCCGGGTTCGGTCCTGTGGACCGCCCCGGAATGACGACAACGTTGGATCACGCCGCGTGAACGCGCTCGAGGAAGCCGTCGACCTCGGCCTTCAGATGCAGGCTCTCGCCCGACAGCGCCTGCGCTGAGGCAAACATCCGGCTCGAGGTCTCGCCGGTCTCGCTTGCGCCCTTGGCGGCGTGACGGACGTTGACGGCGACCTCGGCCGTACCGGAGACCGCGGCGCGAACGCTGGCCACGATGTTGTGGGTCGCACTCTTCTGCTGCTCGACCGCCGCCGAGATCGAGCCGGCGATGCCGCTGATGCGCTCGATGGTCTGGCTGATCGCCCTGATGGCGGCGACAGATTCCTCGGTCGCGAGCTGCATGCTGGCGATCTGGCTCGAGATCTCGTCGGTCGCCTTGGCGGTCTGGCCGGCGAGCGTCTTGACCTCCTGAGCCACGACCGCAAAACCGCGGCCGGCATCGCCGGCACGCGCGGCCTCGATGGTGGCGTTCAGCGCCAGGAGGTTGGTCTGCTCGGCGATCGAGGTGATCAGCTTGACGACGTCCCCGATGCGCGTGCCCGCCTCGGAGAGCTGTGCGATGCGCTGGTCGGTCACCTCGGCCTGCCTCACCGCCTCGGCGGAGATCTCGTTCGATTCCTGCACGCGCCGGGTGATCTCGGAGATCGACTGGCTCAGCTCGTCGGAGGCCGACGCCGCCGAACGCACGTGCTCGGAGGCGTCCTCGGACGCCCCGGCCGACTGCGCCGACAGATCGGCGGTCGAGCGCGCGGTGTCGGTCAATTGGCGCGCCACCCGCTCGAACTCGCCTGACGACGTCAGCACCTTGTCGAGGATGCCGCCGACGCTGCCGCGGAACTGCTCGACGAAGTTGCGCAGGTCGGCCTTGCGCTGCTCGACTGCGGCGGCCGAAGCCGCCGCCTGCTCGCTGCGCATGCGGGCGCGCTCCAGCGAATTGCTCTTGAACACGGCGACGGTGCGGGCGATCTCGCCGATCTCGTCGGCGCGATCCTCGCAATCGATCTCGACATCGCTCTGGCCGTTCGCCAGCGCCGTGAGCGAGCGCGTGACCGAGGTGAGCGGCCGGGTGACACGGCGGACGATCAGCAGGGTGAGGACGAGCACCAGCAGCGCGGCGAGCCCGGCGGCAGCGGCCATGCTCTCGATCGCCTGGGTCAGCATGCTCTCGAACTGGGCCATCGGGATGCCGACGTAAAGAATGCCGGCGACCTTGCCGGTCGCGTCCGCGACCGGGAAATAGGCGGTCATGAAGGACTTGCCGAACAGAACGGCCGGGCCCTTGTAGGCCTCGCCACGGCGCAACAGGGCCTGCGCCGGATGATCGGCGGCGAGCTGGGTGCCGACGGCGCGGTCGCCATTCTCCTTCTTCACATTGGTCGAGCGGCGGACGAACTGCCCGCTCGCCTCGTCGAACACGAACAGGGTCGCGTTGCCCCCGACATAGGATACCGCGCGATCGACGATGGCGTGATCCCTGAACTCGGGCATCTTGGGGATCTCGGCGCGCGCGACCGCGCCATCCCTCACCGTGATCCTGACGTCCGGAACGGTCTCGGCAAAGGCCAGCGCCAGCGTGCGCAGATTGACCTCGATGTCGCGCAGCGCGCGATCATTGAAAGCGGACGTAAGCGACCAGTAGCCGGCGCCGACCACCAGCGCCGTGTTCACGGCGATCAGCAGCACGGCGCACAGGACGGCCTTGGTGCCAAGTTTGAACTGCGGCAGGAACTTCGCCGTTGAAAGGCTGGACATGAATGGAATGACCCCCGTAATTCCTGCATAATGATGCAACCGGCTTACGGCGGCATTAACGACGGTTCACGGCGCTGCAGCCGGCATCCTTTCCAAATCGTAAACGAGGCCTCCCTGACCACGCCAAGCGCGCCGCCCATCATCGTGTGGTTTCGCGATGACCTCCGCCTGTCCGACCACCCCGCCCTCCACGCCGCCGCGAAAACCGGCGCGCCGGTGATCTGCCTCTACGTGCTGGACCAGACCGCCGGGCGAGCACCGGGCGGCGCGGTGCGCTGGTGGCTGGCGCAGTCGCTGCGGGCGCTCGCTGCCGAGATCGCCGCACGCGGCGCGTCGCTGTCCCTGCGCAAGGGATCGGCAGCCAAGGTGATCCCCGAGGTGGCGCGCGAGAGCGGCGCTGGCGCCGTCTACTGGAATGGGATCGACCAGGCGCCGCATCAGGCGGTCGAACGGCAGCTCGAAGTGGCGCTGGCAAAGCTCGGCGTGGACTCGCAAAGATTCCCGGGCGACCTCCTGGTTTCGCCCTCGGCCATCCGCAACAAGGACGGCCGGGGCTTGCGCGTGTTCACGCCGTTCTGGCGGCGCGTAGTGTCGCTCGGCGATCCGCCAAAGCCGCTGCCCGCACCGAAGCAGCTGCGCCCGAGCGGGAAGGTCACGAGCGACACGCTGGAGAGCTGGAAGCTCGAGCCCAGCAAGCCCGATTGGGCGGGCGGCCTGCGCGAGCGCTGGAGGCCGGGCGAGACCTCCGCCCGCACGCGCCTGCGCGACTTTCTCAAACACAGCGCGCGAGGCTATGTCGGCGATCGCGACCGCCCGGATCGGGAGGGTACCTCGGGCCTGTCGCCGCATCTGCGGTTCGGCGAGCTCAGCCCGCGGCAGGTCTGGCACGCCGCGCGCTTCGCCGCGGCCGAGAATCCCGCCCTTGGACCCGGCATCGAAAAATTCCTGAGCGAGCTCGGCTGGCGCGAATTCTGCCGTCACCTCCTCCACGACCACCCCGACCTCGCCACCAGAAACCTCCAACCGAACTTCGACGGCTTCCCATGGCAGCCCGACGGGAAGGCGCTCGCCGCCTGGCAGCGCGGCCGCACCGGCTACCCGATCGTCGATGCCGGCCTGCGCGAGCTCTGGCACACTGGTGTGATGCACAACCGGGTTCGGATGGTGGTGGCGTCCTTCCTGGTCAAGCACCTCCTGATCGACTGGCGCGATGGCGAGGCCTGGTTCTGGGACACGCTGGTCGATGCGGATGCCGGCAGCAATCCCGCCAACTGGCAGTGGGTCGCGGGCTGCGGCGCCGACGCCGCGCCCTACTTCCGCGTGTTCAATCCGCAGCTCCAGGGCGAGAAGTTCGATCCCGATGGAACCTATGTCCGGCGCTGGGTGCCGGAGCTACAAGGACTGCCGGCGAAGCTGATCCACCAGCCCTGGCAGGCGACACCGATCGAGCTGGCGAGCGCCGGCGTCACGCTCGGCAAGACCTATCCACAGCCGCTCGTCGATCACGCCCAGGGACGCGAGCGTGCGCTCTCCGCCTATGCAAAGATCCGCAAAGGTTGAGGGTTGCTTTGACACAATTTTGAAACCCGCTATCGTCATCGCTCCATACAAACCGTGGGGGACGATATGGACGACGATAAGCCGATCACCGAACAGGCAATGGAGACGATCACCACCGCCGTGGAAGCGACCAAGGACGCTGCAGTCACTGCCGCCAAGAAGGTCAGGAAAGCCGCCAAGAAGGTCGCGAAGAAAGTAGCGCCGAAGAAGGCCAAGAAGGCTTCCAAGAAGAAAGCCAAGAAGACTTCGAAGAAGGCCGCAAAGAAGTCGTCGAAAAAGGCGGCCAAGAAGACCG
>NZ_JBFUES010000645.1:0-4454 GCF_056403875.1 Bradyrhizobium sp. P2_E8 | reverse complement strand
CTTCAGGAGATCCTCAGGCTCGACGTGACGGAAGATCTCGCCGGTACGGCGGTCCTCCGGCGCGAGCACCTGGGCGCCGAAGCCGATCGAGGTCGACCGTCCGCGCGCCGAGATGATCTTCTCAAGGCCGGCGAAGGCGCCGCCGCAGATGAACAGGATGTTGGTGGTATCCACCTGCAGGAATTCCTGCTGCGGATGCTTGCGGCCGCCCTGCGGCGGGACCGAAGCCACCGTGCCTTCCATGATCTTCAACAGCGCCTGCTGCACGCCCTCACCCGACACGTCGCGCGTGATCGAGGGATTGTCGGACTTGCGGCTGATCTTGTCGATTTCGTCGATGTAGACGATGCCGCGCTGGGCGCGCTCGACATTGTAGTCGGCGGACTGGAGCAGCTTCAGGATGATGTTCTCGACATCCTCACCGACATAGCCGGCTTCGGTCAGCGTCGTCGCGTCCGCCATCGTGAACGGCACGTCCAGAATGCGGGCGAGCGTCTGCGCGAGC
Organism: Bradyrhizobium sp. P2_E8; assembly: GCF_056403875.1. Taxonomy (NCBI): domain Bacteria; kingdom Pseudomonadati; phylum Pseudomonadota; class Alphaproteobacteria; order Hyphomicrobiales; family Nitrobacteraceae; genus Bradyrhizobium; species Bradyrhizobium sp. P2_E8. Next base: position 3,949 of record NZ_JBFUES010000645.1, on the reverse strand, counting down.
AGCGTCTTGCCCGAACCGGTCGGACCGATCAGCAGGATGTTCGACTTCGCGAGCTCGACGTCGTTGTGCTTGGTCTGGTGGTTGAGGCGCTTGTAGTGGTTGTGCACCGCGACCGACAGGACCTTCTTCGCATGGCTCTGGCCGATCACGTAATCGTCCAGCACCTTGCAGATTTCCTTCGGCGTCGGAATGCCGTCGCGCGACTTGACCAGCGAGGACTTGTTCTCCTCGCGGATGATGTCCATGCAAAGCTCGACGCACTCGTCGCAAATGAAGACCGTGGGACCCGCGATCAGTTTGCGGACTTCGTGCTGGCTCTTGCCGCAGAACGAGCAATATAGCGTGTTCTTGGAGTCGCTCGTGCCGACCTTACTCATTCATGTCTCCGTCCGCGGTTCGATCCCGTTCCGCTCGATCGCTCCATCCCGACACACCGGTCGGTATGAAGCTCAAATAGAGCAAATTCCGTACCAAAAAAGACCCTACGCGTTACATCCCGTGCGAATCGCGGTCACTCGATTCTTCCGCGATCATAGCGGATCATTCGTAGCCAACCATGCTGTCACCCGACTATCAAGAATTCGCTAATCGGGGGTCGCCGGCTACCCGTGACAATACCGTGATTTCAGGTCTTGGCACGGACGAAGTGATCGAAATCACCCCGGCGTTGCTGGATTGCCACGAAAAACAAGCACGAAAGCGGAACTTTCGGCCTGTCGCAGGGCACAAAACGGCGTTTTGCGATGCGCACACGAGTTCTAAACGTGAACGCTCCCCTGGAGGTCCCCGGCGACCCCGAGGGATCGCCGTTGCCGACCAGTAGTGCTACTGGGTCTTCGCTGCTGCCGGCTCTTCGGCGCGCTTGTCGATGACCCTGTCGACCAGGCCGAACTCCTTGGCGTCGTTGGCGGTCAGGAACTTGTCGCGTTCCAGCGCATCCTCGATCGTCTTGTAGGTCTGGCCGGTGTGCTTCACGTAGATCTCGTTGAGCCGCTTCTTCAGGTTCAGGATTTCCTGCGCGTGCAGCATGATGTCGGTGGCCTGGCCCTGGAAGCCGCCGGAGGGCTGGTGCACCATGATGCGCGCATTCGGCAGCGAGAAGCGCATGTCCTTCTCGCCGGCGGCGAGCAGCAGCGAGCCCATCGAAGCCGCCTGCCCCGTGCACAGCGTCGAGACCGGCGGGCGGATGAACTGCATGGTGTCGTAGATCGCAAGGCCCGACGTCACCACGCCGCCCGGCGAGTTGATGTACATCGAGATTTCCTTCTTCGGATTTTCCGCTTCAAGGAACAGCAGCTGCGCGACAACCAGCGTCGACATGCCGTCCTCGACCGGACCGGTCAGGAAAATGATGCGCTCTTTCAGCAGGCGCGAGAAAATGTCGTAGGCGCGCTCGCCACGGTTGGTCTGCTCGACCACCATGGGCACGAGGTTCATGTAGGTTTCAACCGGATCGCGCATGAGTCACCTAGGGTTTTCGGAGGCGGACATCGCCACTCTTGGCTGCCAGTTTGGCTGGATTTGCCGGAAGGCCGATGGACGCCCGTGATGCAGGAAGTTGGTAACGTAGAAGTTTGGGTACAGGGTGTACCGACAGATATAGCCCAATTCGCGCCAGACAAGTGCGGAGCGAATTAAGGCTTAATCCGCCGGGCACTTGAAGCTGATTCTCGCAAAAAGGCCCAGCCAGCCACATGGCTAGCCGGGCCCTTCCGCTGATCATCCTTAATAGAAGACTGTCTCAAAGCCTTCAGGCCGCGGTCTTTTCCGCCTCGTCGTCCTTGTAGAGGTCCTCGCGCGAGACCTTCTTCTCGGTCACGTTGGCGAGCTCGAGAATGAAGTCGACGACCTTGTCCTCGTAGATCGGCGCGCGGAGCTGGGCCAGCGCCTGGGCGTTGCTGCGGTAATAGTCCCAGACTTCCTTCTCGCGGCCGGGCATCGAGCGCGCGCGCTCGATCACGGCGCGGCCGACCTCGTCGTCGGTTACGGTGATCTTGTTCTTCTCGCCGATCTCGGAGAGCACGAGGCCGAGCCGCACCCGGCGGTCGGCGATCTTGCGGTATTCTTCCTTGGCGGCATCTTCAGTGGTGTCCTCGTCGGCAAAGGTCTTGCCGGCCGAGTCCATCTCGGCCTTGACCGAGTTCCACATCAGATTGAACTCCTCGTCGACGAGCGAGGGCGGCGCCTCGAAGCGATGCGCCTCGTCGAGACGGTCGAGCAGCGCACGCTTGACRCGCTGGCGCGTCGCACCCGCAAACTCGGCAACCAGACGCTCGCGCGCGGCTTCCTTCAGCTTGTCCAGCGATTCGAGGCCGAGCGTCTTGGCGAACTCGTCGTCGATCGCAATGTCCTGCGGCGCTTCGATCGTGGTCGCGGTGGTCTCGAACTCGGCCGGCTGGCCGGCGAGCTTGTCGTTCATGTAGTTCTTGGGGAACGACACCTTCAGCGTGCGCGTCTCGCCCGCGCCGATGCCGGTGAGCTGCTCCTCGAAGCCGGGGATGAAGGTGTTGGAGCCGATCACGACCTGGATGCCCTCGCCGGTGCCGCCCTCGAAAGCTTCGCCGTTGATGGTGCCCTTGAAGCTGACCGTGACGCGGTCGCCGGTCTCGGCCTTGGCGCCCTCGGCCTTCGCGGTATAGCCGCGGTTGCTGTCGGCGATGCGCTTGATCGCCTCGTCGACGTCGGAGTCGGTAACGTCAGCCACGGGCTTCTCGACCTGGAAGGTCTTGAAGTCGGCGAGCGCGATCGACGGCACCACCTCGATCGCGACCGTGTAGGTCAGATCGGTCTTGCCGCTCAGCAGCTCCTCGACCTCGGCCTGCTCGGTCGGCATCGTGATCTTCGGCTCGGTCGCGAGGCGGAAGCCGCGCTCGGAGAACAGCTGCGTGTTGGTGTCGCGAATGGTCTGGTCGATGGTCTCGGCCATCACCGAGCGGCCATAGACCTTCTTGAGATGGGTGACCGGCACCTTGCCGGGACGGAAGCCGTTGATGCGGACCTTGTCCTTGAGGTCGACGAGCTTGGCGCCGGCCTTGGCGTCGAGATCAGACGCGGGAACGCTGATCTTGAACTCGTGCTTCAAACCTTCCGAGAGGGTTTCTGTGACCTRCATGGCGTCCAATCTTCTTCTCGTTCGGTCCCGGCACGCATGCGTCGGGACGCTGTCATTAATCGATCCGGCGCGAGGCAAACGCCTCACCGCCGGTGGTTCATCAGAGCCCTGCTCCCCACGGAAAACATCCGCACGAAGCGAGGCCCTTCGRTAATCCGTGCAAACGCTGAAAGCGCTTGGTGCGGGCGGAGGGACTCGAACCCCCACAACTTTCGTCACTGGAACCTAAATCCAGCGCGTCTACCAGTTCCGCCACGCCCGCGTGAATTTGCATCAAGACCGGCCGCGATGCCGCGGGCGGCCGGGCTTATAGCATGCGCCTGACTGTTCGCAGCAAAAAAATGGCCTGATGGCGGCAGGCTTCAAGTAGGCACGATGGCTGGACTTATCCAGCGCGGCGTGGTCCGGATCGGGCCATGAAACCGCGGATCATTGCCCCCAATCGGCGTGAGGTTTTGGCCGGCCTTCTTGGCGGCCTCGGAGCCTCGGCGGCCGGGTTGATGGCCGGTGGCGCGGTCCCACCCGTGACCGCCCAGCTCGCCCTCCAGGCCCGCCTGGCGACCCTGGCCCTGAGGCCGGGTCAGCCACCCACACCCGTCTGGGAGCTGGCCGCCGTAAGCCATACCAGGGGCGTCCATCTCAAGCGTGGCGACCGCTGCGAGGTGGTGTTCCGTAACGACCTGCCTGTGCCACTTGCGCCAGTCTGGTACGGCCTTAACGGCCCGGCTGCGGCCGACCCGCTGCGGGGGCGCGCGCCGACCGCGCCGGACGCGACTGAAACTTCAATTATTTCAATACCAAACGCCGGTACCCTGCTGACCGACTTTCGTCTCTTCG
>NZ_JBFUES010000644.1:0-4461 GCF_056403875.1 Bradyrhizobium sp. P2_E8 | reverse complement strand
CCGCTACATGCCGCAGGACGACAATTACATCTACCCGGCCGACGGCAGCGACACCGGCACGCGCTATCCGGCGCCGCGCTCGGCCAGCCGCCCGCTCTATGACGCGCAGGTCTATCATGAGCCGGCGCAGCAATATTACAACCAGGGCTATGGCCAGCAGGGCTATTATCAGCCGCAGCCCCGGCAGCTTTATCAGCCGCGCGGCTATTACTACCAGAACTGACGTGGCCGTCCGCCGTCGCCATCAACGGCGCTCGCCGGTCAGCACGAACTCCCGATCGCCATTCGAGGCACCATGTCATCACGTGCCACGACCGTTCTGACTTCGCTCTGGGTTTTGATGGCGGGACCGGCCATGGCCTTCGATCTCGAGGCGCATCGGGGCGGCCGGGCGCTGTTGCCGGAAAACACCCTGCCGGYCTTCGCCAACGCGCTGTCGATGGGCGTGGATACGCTGGAGCTCGACGTCGGCGTGACCGCCGATGGCGAGGTCATCATCTCGCATGAACGCGGGCTCAATCCCGATCTCGCACGGGATGCGAACGGCGCCTATGTCACTCCGCCCGGTACGCCCTTCGTGAAATTGCAGTTCGCCGATGTCAGGACCTATGACGTCGGCCAGATCCGGCCGGACAGTTCTTACGCCAGGCAATTCCCCGAGCAGCGCGCCGTGCCGGGGACACGCATTCCCACCTTGAAGCAGCTGTTCGCACTGGTGCGCAAATCCGGCAACGATCGCGTGCGCTTCAACATCGAGACCAAGATCGATCCGAACCGTCCGGACGAATCCCTCGACCCGCATGGCTTTGTCGCCAAACTGCTCGGGCTGATCGAGGCCGAGAAGTTTTCCGAGCGCGTCATGATCCAGTCGTTCGACTGGAGGACCTTGCAGCTCGTCCAGCGGCAGGCCCCGAACATTCCGACCGTGTACCTGACGCTCCAGCGCGGCTCGGGCCAGACGATCGCGCTGGACAAGGCCACCAGCTGGACTGCGGGTTTCAGTCCGGCCGATCACGGCGGCTCGCTGCCGCGAACCATCAAGGCTGCGGGCGGCGCGATCTGGTCGCCCTATTTCGGCGACGTGACTGCGGCACTCGTCTCGGAGGCTCACGGGCTCGGGCTGCGCGTCGTGGTCTGGACGGTCAACAAGCCTGAGGACATGGCGCGCATGATCGAGATCGGCGTCGACGGGATCATCTCGGATAGGCCCGACCTGTTGCGGCAGGTGGCGGGCGAGAGGGGAATTGCGCTGCCGGCGGGGACGCCGGTGGCGCCGTAGCTGCAAACCGTCTCATGTCCCGGACGYGGCRCGGCATGMAATGACGCGACGCAGAGCCGGGACCCAGGCTTTGCTTCGCTCCATCCGGCTACGAAGTTGCTAAGCGGCCCTACTCCCCATCCCTCAAACGCCGATACAGCGCGCCGAGGATGTTGGAATAATCGTCGGTCCAGACCCGCACCCTGTCGTCGGCTTCGGTCTGCTCCCAGACCTTGGACGAGGCGATCTTGCCGACATCGGCGTCCTCGCGCGCGGAGATGACGACGTCGGTCGAAAAGATGTAATCGCCATCCCGCCCGGAATCCTCGTTGAAGACCCAGCTCTTGAGATCGTTGGCATCGGCGATGCCGACCACGACGGTCTCGAGATCGAGATGCCGGTTGGAGACGTGCATCACCACCGCGCCCTGGGGCGCGAGCTTGTCCTTGTAGATCTTCATCGCCTCCTCGGTCGCAAGATGGATCGGGATCGCATCCGACGAATAGGCATCGACGATGATCAAGTCATAGGCGCCGTCCGGCTCCTTCGCGAAGGTCAGGCGCGCGTCCCCGATCACCGGCTTCAGGTCCGGCAGGCAACTCGAGATGTAGCGGAAATTCTTCGGGTCGCGCGCCGCGTCGACCATCGACTGGTCGATCTCGAAGAATTTCCAGCTCTCCCCGGGCTCGGCGGCGCAGGCCAGCGTGCCCGATCCGACGCCGATCGCGGCGACCTTCAGCGGCGCGCCCTTGCGCTCGCGGAGCGCGGTGATGGCCTGACCGATGCCGCCGTCCTTGTGATAGTAGGTGATCGGCTCGGGCCGGCCGGTGACCGGCGTGCCGTCATTGTTGCGGAAGCGCTCGGCGCCATGGATCGTGGTGCCGTGCATCAGCACATGGAAATAGCCGCCGGGCGTCTCCACGATCTTGTGGACGCCGAAGAAGCTTCGCACGGTGGTGACGCGGCCCTCGTCCGCCGGATAGACACGGATCAACGCCAGCGCGAGCGCAACGGTGGCAAAGATCTTCCAGCGGCCGGCATTGAGCGCCAGCGTCAGCAGCGCAGCGAGCACGCCGACGGAGCCCGCGACCCAGACGCGGTGATCCTCGAACCAGGTCGAGAGGCTGCCTGTGGTGTAAGACGGCGCAACGAGTGCCACCGCGAGCGCGGCGAGCGCCAGCCAGTACCATTTGACGATGCCGGCAAGACGCTCGTTGGCGGATGGGCGGCACAGCGCCGCGAGCGCGATCAGAATCGGATATTCGGCGATCCACGAGAAGGTGAATGGAGCAACGAGGCCAGCAAAGAGGCCGCCGACCATGCCGCCGAACGACAGCGCGACATAGAAGCCGGTGAGATATTTGGCGGCCGGCCGGGTCCGCGCCAATTCGCCGTGACAGGCCATGGCGATGACGAAGAAGCACAATTGATGACCGCCGAGCGTCAGCAGCAGATTCTGTTCGCCGCCGAAGGCCAGCAGGAACACCACGCCCGCGATCGCGACCGGCTGGAGCACCAGCATCCATTTGTGCGGCAGCAGCGGCCGCGACTGGAACACCACCACCCAGGTGAGCAGATACAGCGACAGCGGCAGCACCCACAGAAGCGGCGCCGCCGCGACGTCGGTCGAGATGTGCGCGGTGACGGCGATGAGCAGGCCCGACGGCACCGCGGCGAGGAAGATCCAGCGCAGCCGCGTCACGAGGCCGGGTGCCGGCGCATTGATCTCCTCGGTTCGTGCATCGACCACCGCCAGTTTTGGCGAGCGCAACAACAGCACGCCGCAGGCGGCGATCAGGACGATCAGGAGGCCATAGCCGCCGGTCCAGAAGCGGTTCTGCGTGTGCAGCGTGAACACCGGTTCCAGCAGGAACGGATAGGACAACAGCGCCAGGAAGCTGCCGATGTTGGAGGAGGCATAGAGGAAATAGGGATCGTGCCCGGCGGGATGGCCGGTGCGGACGAACCAGGCTTGCAGCAGCGGATTGTTGGCGGCGAGCGCGAAGAACGGCAGCCCGATCGAGACCACGAACAGGCCGAGCAGCCAGACCGCATAGCCCGACGCGGGCGGCTCGCCATAGGCGGTCGCAATGCCGAGCGGCAGCGTCGCGAAGGCCAGGACCAGCAACACCAGATGCACCGCCACCGGAACGATCCGGTTCCTCACCTGCATCAAGAGATGCGCATAGGCGTAGCCGGCCAGCAGCAGCGACTGGAAGAACACCATCGCGACCGACCACACCGCCGGCGAGCCGCCGAGCCGCGGCAGCACCATCTTCGTGAACAGCGGCTGCACCGAGAACAGGAGCAGCGCGCTGACGAAGATCGCAGCGGTGTAGACCGCCAGCAACAGCCGGTTGCGCGACGACGACGGCTGCTCCGTGGCGGCGGGGTGCACGATCGAATCCATGGAATCTCCGGCTAAATTCCGGCGGGCGCCGGGCGCGCGCAATGGAGCACACCACGCCTGAACGGGCAATAAAGGGTCTCGTGATGTTGCAGCGAGGAATGCTTGATATAGAGATGTCATTCCGGGGCGATGTGAAGCATCGAACCCGGAACCTCGAGATTCCGGATCGCGCTTCGCGCGCCCCGGAATGACGCCAGGGACATCATGACCGAAACCGACGTCGTCATCATCGGCGCTGGCCATAACGGCCTCACCTGCGCGGCCTATCTCGCGATGGCGGGCCTGCGCGTGCGCGTGGTCGAGCGTCGCAAGGTGGTCGGCGGAGCGGCAGTCACGGAGGAGTTTCATCCGGGTTTCCGCAATTCTGTCGCGGCCTACACCGTGAGCCTGCTCAATCCGCAGGTGATCCGCGACCTCGAGCTTGCCGGGCAGGGCCTGCGCATCGTCGAGCGGCGGGCGCAGAATTTTCTGCCCGCGCCGGACGGCAGCTATCTGCTCACCGGCGAGGGACGGACGAAAGCGTCGGTCGCGCGGCTGAGCGCGCGTGATGCGGAGGCGCTCGACGGCTTCTCGCGCGAGCTGGAAGACATCGCCGACGTGCTGCGCCAATTCGTGCTGCGCGCACCGCCGAACCTGCTCGACGGTTTTGGCACGAACGCGATCCGCGAGGCCGTGAACGCATTGCAGAGCGCCAACATCCTGCGCGGCCTGACGCTGGAGCAAAGCCGCAGCCTGCTCGATCTCTTCACCCGCTCGGCCGGCGAGATGCTGGACGAACGGTTCGAGCATGATC
>NZ_JBFUES010000643.1:0-4467 GCF_056403875.1 Bradyrhizobium sp. P2_E8 | reverse complement strand
CCGCTTCGCCAGGGCCAATTGCATGTTCCTAGTATTTTCTGACGACGGGCTTTGTTGTCGGAGGCGCTCCAGGCGCAGGCGGCGAGATAGAGAAGGTGACCCAGGTATTCCAGCCTGACGGCCGATTTTCCGCAGCGAACTCTCCGTAAGCTTTCAGATTGAGATAGCCCTGCATGTCGCCGACCGGGAAAAGGAAACCGATCTGGGGTCCGATACCAACCACCTGGGACTGGAAGCAGCCGACACGGTCACCCGAACCGCTGTCACAGCCCAGCCCCTTGTAGACATAGCCCACGAGGCCGACCATGACCTGCTTCGACAGGAATTGCGATGCACCCCAGTCGAAATGCATGTCGACGCCGCTTTGATACTGCGTGGCAGTGTTTTTGAAATTGTAGGTGAAGCCGAGCACGCCGGAGAATTCGTGACCGGTCTGCGGATTGAAATAGGTGTAGCCGCCGCCGCCGTCGATCGCGCCGTGTCCGATGCCGAGGTTAGCAAGACGGGTTGGAGAGTAGGCGCCAACAGGAATGTCGCCGGTCAAATAGGTCATGAAATTGTGGACGCCGGCGTTCCACTTCAGCGTTGCTTGCGGATACAGATCGCCCACCGAGGTGATTGAATCAGAGAGGGTCCCCGTGCGGGTCGTCACAAAGGGCCCGACCGCTGTTGTCAGCGTTCCGTCGAGGGTTGCGGCGGATCGGCCAAACAAGCCGGTGATGCCGATTGCCAATTGTCCGCCAAGTACCGGCGTCGCGAACGTGTAGGTCGGGTTGAGCAGGACAAGGTCCGCCTGCGCGTTTAAACGCAGATTCAAATCGACATTGACGTTAGCGGGGATCCGGCCGACACGGATTTCTCTTGCCGCGGCTGCGTTACCGAAGGCCGACACGCTGGTGTGATAATAGACCTCGGCCATCGACCAGCCGGGGACTGCAGGGACTGCCGCGAGGCTGCTGAAGCGCCCCGGAAGCCAGTATGAAACGCCATCCTCGTCGGCATATGCTGGGTCGGACGAGAATCCGGCCAATGCCACAGCCAGACCGATCGTTGCGCGAATAAGCCGACAATGAGACTTTGGTTCGGATAGGTACCGCTTCATCCGCTCGTCCTCCCGCCAACGAATGGACAGTGTATCGATTGGCGATTCAATGTCTTGCTCCAAGGTAACAACCTCGTCAGATTTGGCTCAACTTGTTGCGCTAAAGGCACTCAGCATCGCCGCTGACTCGTAGGATTACCGACAGCATCGTTGACCAGAGGTATCCATGTCTAGGCAAGCTGCGCCCGTGTGCAGCAAGAAGGCTGCAGGAGCCCGCCCCGGTGGTCGCCGCAAGCTGCGACATGAGCATCGTGCGCGATCCTCGTGTTGGCTTGGACGAGCCAAGGGTTGGCGGGCGTTGCCTTGTGGCCGGGAGTGCTGGCCCATTTGGCGCTGGCGGTCGGGTGTGGCGCGGCCCTGTCCGCAAGAAAAGAAGATCGGCCCACCGATCGCTAGTATCGCAATGCCGGCGACGCGGCTGACCGTGGTGCCGGTGGCTGTGCCGGGTGCGGCGCCCAGCAGCAATTCCACCAGAAAGGACGGCGCTACCGCCAAGACTAGGCCCGTCGCCGCCTCAGCCGCGCGGTGAAACCGAGGAGAAGGACCGCCAGACTGCTGCTTTGCAGGACATCACGACGAAAGCGCATGCGAAGTGCTCTTTTTGTCAGCTACTGGAAGACTCAGGCATCTTGCTTCTGCGCTTGACGCATCGAAATCCGACATGGCTCGTGGACGTATCGATCGCCTCCGCATGTCGTGCGGCCGGGCGATAGCGGCGACAATAGCTCGGCGCGCAGAGATGCGAGCCGCCCTTCAAGACTTTCCGCGGAATCCGGATGGTGGGTTGACATGGATCAATGCTTGCGACTTCCGGCCCGCCGCGCGGATTTTCCGGGATGCAGCACGCCTTCGGTGCGTCCGCTTCGTGCTTTGGTGCATACCAGTCGGACGTCCATTCCCAGACATTGCCGATCATGTCGTAGACGCCGTAGTCGTTCGGTGGGAAGGCCATCACCGGCGAGGTGCGTTCGTATCCATCGGTGCAGAGATTTTGCCGGGGAAATTCGCCCTGCCAGGTGTTGGCACGATGCTCCCCGCCCGGGGTGAATTCTTCGCCCCATGCAAATTCGGCCTCACTCAATCCGCCGCGCGCGGCGAACTCCCATTCTGCCTCGGTCGGCAGGTCCTTGCCGGCCCATTGCGCATAGGCGAGCGTGTCGGAATAGGCGACGTGCACGACAGGATGATTGTCGAGCACGTTGATACTGCTTTTTGGGCCATAGGGGTGCCGCCAGTCGGCGCCCTTCATGAATTGCCACCATCTGCTCCAGTCGCGGAGATCGACGGCCCGCGCGGGCGGCGAAAACACCAGCGAACCCGCATAGAGCATGTGCGGCTGCGCGCCCGGATAGTCCTTGGGGTCGGGTGGGATTTCGGCATAGGTAACGTGGCCGGTTGCGCGCACGAATTCCCTGAATTGCCGGTTCGTGACCGGCGTGCGATCGATGAAGAACTCATCGACGGTCACGCGATGCGCGGGGGCTTCCTCGGGGTAATGCCGGTCAGAACCCATGCGGAATGTGCCGCCGGGAATCAGCACCATGCTCTCGACTACCGTGCCCTGACCATCAATCGCTGGGGAGTCACGCATCTGCTGCGCCMTCTGCTGATCATAGGAAATTCGCACAATGGCAGCAGTTGACTATGCAAAACCGGACAACAGAGCGCAATCCAGTCGATCGCGCGATTTCCGCTTTGGGTCAAAAGCTGCGGTAGGCCGAGGCTTCGCAGCCACCTTTCGAGTAATGATGGCGTCCTAGGGCTATGCTTTTCATGGGCCGAGACCGTCTCCCCATTGATCAAAACAGCATGTGCCGGACGCGGACGATAGAGGTGCGGCAGGTTCGTCGCCTATGCAAATTCGGTAGAAGCTAGGGCCTTAGGCAAAATCACGACGGATAGTAGCGCATGGGTTAAAGGCAGACGCGTTCAATCGAATGCACCTCGGAGGATTGGCTAAAGATAGGCCGTGTAGGAGCTGACCCAGACCAGGATGGAAGCCAGAAGTCCGATCACGCCGGCATTTGCGGCAAATACCGTGGCGCTTCCCGACATCCCCAGCCGCAGCGAGTCGCGGCTCATTTCGTCGGGGACGGAAATTTCCGCAGGGAAGGCCGTCGTGCCGCCAAGCGCCGTAGTGCGGGCGAGCGTCCCGGAGACGGCGACCTGACCCTGGCCGACGCCCTTCGGAATCGACGTGATCTTCGCGTGATAGATCCGGCCCGGCGCATTGTCGAACACGATGTCGACGGCAGCGCCGACCTTGATGGTCTGGAAACCGTTCTGAGAAAATAACCCGACAATTGTAATCTCTTTCTCGACGACGAACGACATCACCGAACGCGACTGCGTTGCGCGGTCTCCGACGGTCATGGTAACAATGGTGACGTATCCATCGGCAGGCGCGCGAACACTGGTTTGCGTCAGCTCCCAGGTGGCGTTGTCCAGCTGAGCCTGGATTTGCGCAACTGACGTGTTGACACCACCGATCTCCGAGTCGAGCGTAAGCTTGGCGCTCTCCTGCGTTGCTCTGGCTGCGTTGAGCTGAGCCGTCACAGTCTCGTATTGAACCTGGTTATCCTCTTCCTTGAACTCGGTGTTGGCCCCTTCGGCGTAGAGCTTCTGGATGTCGCGGAGCCGCTTGGCATTGTATTTCTGCTGCGCTTCGAGACCGGCGACGCTCGCCGTCGCCTGCTCGTAGTTGGACTTCAGCACCTTCGTCTGTTGCTGTGCCGCGGCCAGCGATGCACGCAACTGCGACACCTTGTACTGGAAGGGTGCGGGATCGATCTGAAACAACACCTCGCCGGTCTTCACGGTCACATTCGACTTGACCGGAATGGCGATGACCTCGCCGGAAACATTCGGCGCCACCTCGACGACCCGCCCGGTGACCGTGACCCTGCCCGATGGCGTCAGGTAATTGAACAGTGCCATGAAGGTCGCGAGAATGAACACGCCGATCAGGACCGAGATTGTGCCCGACAGCCAGCCCCAGCGCACGAGCTTGAACTTCGAGAAGACCGCCCACATGGCGAATGCGTAGAGGCACAGGATGATGACCACAGCGGCACCCCCGTCATTGCGTTGCCGCCAGCACGGCATACGCTAGGCAGTCTCAGCTAATTACGCAGCCGAGCCGAGATGATACGACGACCTCGACATCTTAGACCTCTTTGGTAATGGCCCAGACTTCTGCGGGGCTGACACCCGCGTGGGCAGTTGTAAAACGCAAGGTGGAGACCAGAGCAATCCCGCCGGCAAATCTTCTCCGTGATATCTTTGTCGCAATGGGGTGTCCCTTTGCCCTCCCGATTTCTGGTTCTACTTTCGATTGGGGCAAGGTGGCCCCGTTGATCTATATC
>NZ_JBFUES010000642.1:0-4473 GCF_056403875.1 Bradyrhizobium sp. P2_E8 | reverse complement strand
CGCTTGTCCTGCGGGTCGGCGAAACGCCCTTGGGCATCCGCCTGCCAGATTTCCAGCATGCAATCCGGCACGGCGACGCCGTCGCCGTCGAACACGCGGCCCTCGATGCGGACACGATCGCCCGTGACGTCGGGCGTCAGCGTCGAGTTGGTGAACGCGTCGTTCCACGCATAGTCACCGGTCGGCGTCAGCCCGTATTTGAAGAACGGACCGACCGTCTGCGATGGCGTGATCCCGTTGTCCTTCACGTTGTCCTGCACTTAATGGTTCTCCATTGGCGTGGCGTTCTTGCCGCGCAGCACGATGTTGAAGCGGTAGCACAGCGCCCATTCGGGCTGGGTGTTCTCGAGATCGAACGACGAGACCATCCGCGCGCGCGCCTTCTCGTCCGGTACCGAAYTGAAGATCGGATCGAACGGGAACAGCGGATCGGCCGGAAAGTACATCTGCGTCACCAGCCGCGTGACGAAGGAATGGCCGAACACCGAGAGATGGATGTGCGCGGGACGCCAGGCGTTGTGGTGATTGCCCCACGGATAGGCGCCCGGCTTGATGGTGACGAAGCGGTAGTAGCCGGCGGCATCGCTCTGGGTGCGGCCTGCGCCGGTGAAGTTCGGATCCAGCGGCGCCGGATGCTGGTCGCGGACATGGACGTAGCGGCCGCAGGAATTGGCCTGCCAGATCTCGACCAGAGAGTTCGGCACGCCGCGACCGTCCTCGTCGAGCACATGGCCGTGCACGATGATGCGCTCGCCGATCGGCTCGCCGCTGTGCTGGGTGGTGAGATCGTTGTCGCCCTCGCGCACGGTTTCGTGGCCGTAGACCGGGCCGGTCAATTCCGACAGCGTGTGGCGCATCGGGATCAAGGGCTTGTTCGGCGCGCGCTTGATCGAGCTTTTATACTCGGGCGACAGCGGCAGCGGATGCGCCTTGTTGCTGTCGACGGGATAGATGAATGTCATTGGCGAACTCCTCCCCGGCCATTTTGGTCCGGCCGGTCAACGCTTCCGCCAATCATTATAGGATATAACTAATTGGGGGAAGCGAGTTTAGCAGCCTCTCTGGGCCGGCGCATGGCACAGACGCGCCCTATTTGATCGGCGGACGTGGCAGCACGGCTTCGCCGGCCTCGAGCCGGTAGGTGTGGTCGAGCGAATACCAGGGCGTCGCGACGTCGCGCGCGGCCGGATGCGGCGTATCGTGGCGCAGGAATTTGCCGATCAGCGCCTGCGTCACCCCGAACTGCACATCGCTGTCGATGTGCCGATCGGCGGGGTCGTAGACCTGCGAGATCAGCACCTTGAATCCGGGCTTGAAGATCAGGGCGTGCAGATGCGCGGGGCGATAGGGGTGCCGGCTCTGCGCCTTCAGCAGGCGGCCGACCACACCATTGGTCGGAATGGGATAGCCCACCATCATCACCGAACGGAAGGCGAAGCGTCCGTCCTGGTCGGTCGTGAACTTGCCGCGCAGGTTCATGTCGGCCTGCTCGGGGTCCTGGTTCTCGTAGAGACCGACCGGCGAGGCGTGCCAGACATCGACCTCCGCGCCCGCGACAGGACGGTCGTCCTTGTCCACGACGCGGCCGCTGACGAACAGCGGCGCACCCGGTGTCTCGGAGCGGACAATCGATCCGCCATTCTCGACCCGCGGCGAATTCAACCGCCAGAACGGCCCGAGCAGCGACTGGTCGGTTTCCGTATTGCCCTGATCGCCATTGTTGAGCAGGCACACCAGCGGCGAGACGCCGAGCGAGCCGGCCATCAGCACGACTTCGTTATGCGTGTCGGTCGTCAGCTTGCCGAGCTCGGCCACGATCGCGGTGGCGTCGCGGAACTCCGCCTCGGTCAGGCGAACATCGCGCACGAATGCGTGCAGGTGCTTGACCAGTGAGACCATGATCTGGCGAAGCCGCGGATCGGATGTCCGCTCCATCACCGCCAGTGCCGCGGCCGTGACGTCCTGCTCGCGCTCGATGATCATGGGACGGTCCCTTCCCTCGTCATTCCGGGGCGATGCGAAGCATCGAACCCGGAATCTCGAGATCCCGGGTTCGGTGCAAGCGCACCGCCCCGGGATGACGGTCCACTGCGTGGACCGTCAATTCAGCTTCTCGATCGCAACGGCAACGCCCTGACCGACGCCGACGCACATGGTGGCGAGCGCGAGCTTGCCGCCGCGCTTCTCCATGCCGTGCACGGCGGTGAGCGCCAGGCGCGCGCCGCTCATGCCGAGGGGATGGCCGAGCGCGATGGCGCCGCCATGCGGATTGACGAAATCGGCATCGTCGGCAACGCCGAGCTGGCGCATGCAAGCGATGCCCTGCGAGGCGAAGGCCTCGTTGAGCTCGATCAGGTCGAAATCGCTGATCTTCTTGCCGAGCCGCTCCATCAGCTTGCGCGTGGCAGGCACCGGACCAATGCCCATGATACGCGGCGGCACGCCGGCCGAGGCGAGGCCGAGGATGCGGGCGCGCGGCGTCAGGCCGTGCTTCTTCACAGCAGCTTCGGACGCCAGGATCATCGCGGCGGCGCCGTCATTGACGCCGGAGGCGTTGCCGGCGGTCACCGTACCGGGATTGCGCACGATCGGCTTCAGCTTGGCGAGGCCTTCCAGCGTGGTCTCGGGACGCGGATGCTCGTCCTTGTCGACCATGATCGGACCGGCCTTGCCGCCGGGAATGGTGATCGGCGTGATCTCTTCGGCGAAATAGCCGGCTGCGATCGCGGCACCCGCGCGCTGCTGCGAGCGGATCGCGAAGGCGTCCTGGTCGGCGCGCGAGACCTGGAATTCCTCGGCGACGTTCTCGCCGGTCTCGGGCATCGCATCGACGCCGTACTGCGCCTTCAGGAGCGGATTGATGAAGCGCCAGCCGATGGTGGTGTCGAAGATCTCGGCCGAGCGAGAGAAGGCTTCCTGCGCCTTGCCCATCACGAACGGCGCGCGGGTCATGGATTCAACACCGCCGGCAATCGCAAGCTCGATCTCGCCGGAGCGGATGGCGCGGCCGGCCGCACCGACCGCATCGAGGCCGGAGGCGCAAAGCCGGTTCAGGGTCTGGCCTGGAACCGAGTCCGGGAGACCCGCGAGCAGCAGCGCCATGYGCGCGACGTTGCGGTTGTCCTCACCGGCTTGGTTGGCACAGCCGAAGAAGACTTCGTCCACCTGCGCCCAATCGAGATTGGGGTGCTTGGCCATCAGCGCCTTGATCGGCGCGGCGGCCAGATCGTCGGCGCGCACCTTGGCGAGTGAGCCGCCGAAACGGCCGATCGGGGTCCGCACGGCATCGCAGATAAAGACGTCACGCATCGTTGTTCTCCCTGAATGCCGCGATCCGGCCCAAATTCTTCAATGTCGGCGGAGTTTTAGGAGGGCGCCCGCAGCAGGTCAATTGACGGTTTCGCGGGTGATGCATGTGAAACCCCAGCCGTCATTCCGGGGCGCCCGCTGGCGAGCCCGGAATCCATAACCACCAATCGGGGTTGTGGATTCCGGGGCTGCGCCTGTCGGCGCATCCCGGAATGACGATGAGAATGTGGCAGCTCCTCGCTCCGTGCGGACAACGTGGAAAACCCGCCCTCCCCGGCCAAAGCGATAGGAGCGCGGGACGAAATTTTGTAGGTTGCGCCGCCCATGACGATGCAACAGCCCATTCCCGCGCCAGACCCTGAACCCACGCCCGCGCCGCAGGCGGAAGCCGCCGCGCGGGTCACGCCGATGATGGAACAGTATCTGGAGATCAAGGCGGCGCATCAGGGCCTGCTGCTGTTCTACCGGATGGGCGATTTCTACGAGCTGTTCTTCGAGGACGCCGAGATCGCCTCGAAGACGCTCGGCATCGTGCTGACCAAGCGCGGCAAGCACCAGGGCGCTGATATCCCGATGTGCGGCGTGCCGGTCGAACGCTCCGAGGATTATCTGCACCGCCTGATCTCGGCCGGCCACCGGGTCGCGGTCTGCGAGCAGACCGAGGATCCCGCCGCCGCGAAAGCGCGCGGCAACAAGAGCGTGGTGCGCCGCGGCGTGGTGCGGCTGGTGACGCCGGGCACGCTGACCGAGGACACGCTGCTCGATGCGCGCGCCAACAATTACCTGCTGGCGATCGCGCGCGCCCGCTCGTCTTCCGGAGGCGATCGCTTCGGGCTTGCCTGGATCGACATCTCGACCGCCGAATTCATGGTGACGGAATGTTCGGGCGGCGAGCTTACCGCGACGCTGGCGCGGATCAATCCGAACGAGGCGATCGTCACCGACGCGCTCTACAACGACAACGAGCTCGGACAGACCTTGCGCGAACTGCCGGCGGTGACGCCGCTGACCCGCGACGTCTTTGATGGCGCCACCGCCGAGAAGCGCCTGTGCGACTATTTTGCGGTCGCGACCATGGATGGGCTCGCACAGCTGACCCGGCTCGAAGCCACAGCTGCGGCCGCCGCCGTCACCTATGTCGACCGCACCCAGGTCGGCAAGCAC
>NZ_JBFUES010000641.1:0-4473 GCF_056403875.1 Bradyrhizobium sp. P2_E8 | reverse complement strand
GCACCTGGGCTGCATGCGAGGCACGCGCCTTGAAGCGCTCGATGAACTTGATCTCCTTGGCGAGCATCGCCTGCTGGCGCTCGAACTGCGCCTGTTGCTGCTTCTCGTTCAGCGCGCGCTGCTGCTCGTAGAATTCGTAATCGCCGGTATAGGTCGTCAGCGAGCCGCTATCGATCTCGATCACCTTGGAGATCACGCGGTTGATGAACTCGCGGTCATGCGAGGTCATCAAGAGCGTGCCCTCATAGTCGTGCAGGAATTTCTCCAGCCAGATCAGGCTTTCCAGATCGAGATGGTTGCTCGGCTCGTCGAGCAGCATGACGTCGGGCCGCATCAGAAGAATACGCGCCAGCGCCACGCGCATCTTCCAGCCGCCGGAGAGTTTTCCGACGTCGCCGTCCATCATCTCCTGGCTGAAGCCGAGACCGGAGAGCGCCTCGCGCGCGCGGCCGTCGAGCGCATAGCCGTCGAGTTCCTCGAAGGCGTGCTGCACCTCGCCATAGCGCGCGATGATCTCGTCCATCTGGTCGGCCATGTCAGGGTCGGCCATGTCAGCCTCGAGCTGGCGCAACTCGGCCGCGACCTCGCTGACGGGGCCGGCGCCGTTCATCACCTCGGCCACGGCGCTGCGGCCGCTCATCTCGCCGACGTCCTGATTGAAATACCCGATGGTGATGCCGCGATCGGTCGAGACCTGCCCTTCGTCCGGCAGCTCCTCACCGGCGATCATCCGGAACAGCGTGGTCTTGCCCGCGCCGTTCGGGCCGACGAGCCCGATCTTCTCGCCCTTGTTGAGGGCGGCGGAGGCTTCGATGAAAAGGATCTGGTGGCCGGCTTGCTTGCTGACGTTGTCGAGGCGGATCATGAGGTCATTTTGGGGGAATTTTTGCGTTGCAGCGTCATAGGCCATGCCGGCCCCAAGGGGAAGCCCGGCCGGGCCCGGATTCCGCCCTCGCCGGTCACGCCAGCTTGCTGGAATTCGCCCCGAAACGGCGCTTCGTGCCCGCTGGCAGCCAGTTCGCTGTCCGCGTCCGGCCCGAAGCGCGCCGACCGAGCCGCAAACCGTGATGTCTGTTGATGCCCAGCCGCTGGCGACATCATGCGCGGCATTGCGCCCCGCGCGGCTGCCAAGGGGAACACATTTGCAGCGCGCCTACGTCAGAGCTCTACCTAACGAATACCGTCGCAGGCGGCGGTGGCGCGCGGCGCGCCACATTGAATGATTTCACTTCCGACGTAGTCGCGAGACGTCGGCCCGCTTCGGGAGCAGCAAGCCGAGTTCGCGTGCCTTCTTTCTGACTGAAGTGACATGGCGATCAAGCTCACGGGCTATGTCGCCGGCGCAGGTTTTCTGACGCGCGAGAGTCGTCAATCGCTGCGCCTCGTGCCTCGACCATTCGCGCGGTTTTGAAAACATCGCGGACCCTCATTCGTCTGAAGCGATAGAAGGTGCGGTGACCTCCCCATCCGAGATGGGCGATATGAAGTCCCGGTGCAGGCACGTTGGTCTTCGGGCGCCATCGAACAGCACGGTGATGCCCGTAGTGCGACGGCTCACGTCAATGACGATACCACTCCGGTCGGCAATCTCTGGGCATCGAGCGGCACCAAGCTCGCTCATCCTGAAACGCATACCGACAGCAATTCTGTCGACGTTCTGGTAATTCATTACCGATGTCCGGTAAGTAAAATTGACAGGCAAAAAAAGCAAAAGCTCAAAATCAGTCTAAAACTTATATCAGAATCATCATCTATGCAACCAGCGGACGAAAATTGCGCTGCTAACCCGCGCAAGCAGGCGCGATCTGGCGGCAGCCCACCCCCTGCTGGCCCGAGGACGCCGTTGATCCAGAACACCTTCGATGTCCGCTTTTCAGGGCAGCGGACGCAGTTTCGATGAGTATCCGCCCTACGCCCTTCGCATCAGCTTGAGCGAGGCCGCAAGGCGCAGGCTGCGCTTGCCGGCGAGCGCAATGCCCTCGAGCTCGCCGCTATCGGCCGTGCAGGTTCCGGAGAAGCCGATCCCGACCTCATAGCCGCCGAAGACGGGATTTTCGTCCTTCGCCGGCGTGTGCTCCTGGTTCAGCATCTCGCCCTTCCAGCGGCCATCCGCCGAGGAATAGGAGCCGAGATAGTAGAAGAACGCATCGCCGCCGAGGATGCGGCCGTCCATCAGCAGCATCACGCCGGACAGCCCGGCATCGATCCCGTCGAGCGCGCGGATGTGGATTGAGTACAGCCCGTTGACGATACCGTCGGGACCGACCGTGCCGCGCGGCGGCAGCGCCTCGTCGTCGAGCGGCGCGAGGTTGGCCCAGAACACGCTGCCCGGCACCGGATCGGCCTTGCCCTCGAACAGGATCGTCGATCCCTCCGTCCGGCCGCGCACCTTGATCGCGGCGACGTCGGTGCCCATCAGCGGCTTGTAATTGGGATCCTCGTTGTGGCGCTCGGTGATGACATTGGCCTCGATCGCGCCGTCCCTGACCTCATAGGTCCCGAGATGCGCGAAAGCGGAATTGCCGCCCAGCATCTTGCCATTGTGCATGCACATGATGCTGCGGCCGAACGCGCCGCCAACGCCGTATTCAACCTTGTAGAGACCGTTGAGCAACGCCTTGAACCCGCGAAATCGGAAAAGAATCGCAGGCTACCTAGCACTGCCGCCGCATCGGTTCCATCCGGCTTTTTCGCGCAGGCGCCGCTCGCCGGACCTTTCGCTGCATGATGCCATCATGCCCCTGTTTTGCCCGACGGGTCAAACGAATTTCGCCAAATCCGCAATCCATGATTTCGTTGTGATTTYAGCGCCCCGGCTACTGTGCATGGGGTTGTTCTTCGACTTTTTTGTCTTGCGTGGTCACGGCCCCCTCGCCACGCGCTAGTAACGCTTGAAATACTGCACTTCGCGCTCGTGCTTCTCGGCCGCCGCGCGGCTCTTGAAGGTGCCGAGGTTGCGACGCTTGCCGGTCTTCGGATTCACCTTGCGTGAGTAAAGGCGATACTCGCCGGATGCCAGTTTGCGGATCATGATCGGGCCTCCCGCTTGTTGTCATCTCAACAGCGCTTGCCGGAGCTGGTTCCTTCCCTTGAACCCGCCCCCGCAAGCACGCGACGAAGGGGCATGAAGCAGACAGGGCCATCACCCGAAGATCAGATCGCGGAATTCATCGCTAGCGCGGCGAAACAACCGCTGCTCGATGCCGCGTTCGAACTCTGGCGCTGGCGTTACCGCCTGGATTCGATCGAAGGGCGCCCGACCGCCGGAGAGGTCCGCATCAATCGCACCCTCACGCCGGAGCAGATCAGCGCGAAATACCGCTGGGATCGCGACCATGCCCATGAAGGGCCGATGTTCGGCTACCTGAAGCGTGCCCATCCGCGCGCCGATGACACCGCGATCAGGCAGGCCATCATCACCGCGGTCAAATTCGAGGACGCGACCTTCACCCATTTCAGCTGGGATGGGGATTTCTGGGCCTGCGTCGTGCGCGCCGTGGCGCAAGCGGCGGCGCAGTATCCTGATTTTCTCGAGACGACCTATCGCGACGCCCGCAACAACGTCGCCTACTATTACAAGTGAGCTAGAAGCACAGCGTGGTGACGAGCTTGCCCTGCTTGTCCTTGATCGCGTAGGGGCAGCGCAGCCGCTCCAATGCCTTCTTGGCGTCTTCGTCGCCAAGCGCTGCGGCGCGCTCGTAATAGGCTTTCGCGGCATCCTTGTCCTTCGCGCCGCCGCGGCCTTCCTGTGCGAAGGCGCCCATCCGCTCCAGCGCGCCGGGATGGTTTTGCGCGGCCGCCTTCTCGAACAGCGCGCGCGCAGCGACGTCGTCCTGTGCGCCGCCCGTGCCTTCGGAGAGCATCAGGCCGAGCTGGTACTGCGCCTCCGCGTTGGTCTCGGCGGCCTTGCCCAGCAGCGCGCGCGCCTGCGCGGGATCGGCGGGYGCGCCACCGCCGGCGCCGCCGAGCGCGGCAAGATTGCTGACGCCGCGGGGATTGCCGGCCTGCGCCGCCTTCTCGARCAATTTGCGCGCCTGCGCTTCGTCCTTTGCGACGCCGGCGCCGGTGCCGTAGAGCACGCCGAGCTCGACCATGGCCGCGCTCGATCCCTTGTCGGCCGCCTTGCGCCAGGCGGCAATCGCCTCCGCCGTCTGCCGGTTGGCTGCGTAGGCACGGCCGAGCGCGAACATCGCACGCCGCGAAGATGGCGCGGCCTRCTTGCAGAACCTGATGGCGGTCGCGACGTCGGAGGCCGCGATCTCCGCCACGCCCTTCACGTCAGCCGGCTTGTCGGGATCGCTGGGATCGGCCGCAACCCGGTCGCACAGCACGAGGTCGGCCGATTGCGCATGCGCCGCGAGGGGCGCGGCGAGCGCGAGGAGAATGGCAAGAAGATAGGTCCGCATGGACACCACGTTGCGTCCCGGCTCCGGCAAATTCAAGGCTCGAGTCCCGATTGACGCAGAACGGGCA
>NZ_JBFUES010000640.1:0-4473 GCF_056403875.1 Bradyrhizobium sp. P2_E8 | reverse complement strand
CGCATGGACGCGGCACGCCGATCTATCCGGAAGCGCCGAAGCTGCGCACTTCCGTCGACCGCTGGCTCGACTGGACGCTGTCGGCGGTGCAGCCGGTCGACCGCCCGGTGTTCTGGGGCATCGTGCGCACGGCACCCGCCGAGCGCGACATGATCCAGGTGCAGCGCGATGCCGATGCCGCCGCCGAGGTCTGGGCGATCGCCGACCGCCTGCTCTCCACGCGCCGCTTCATGGAGGGCGAGCAGTTCACGCTCGCCGATATCGCGATCGGCTCCTATGCGCGGCGCTGGCTCGGCGTCGAGGGCATCACCCGGCCGGCGCAGCCGAACCTGACGCGCTGGCTTGCCGAGCTCGGCAAACGCCCCGGATTTGCACGGTTTGTCGCGCCGCCGATGTCGTGAGCCGCTGATGCGGCTTAAGCTGCGATGAGTGCGTGATGAATCGCCGTTCTGGCGCGGCCGGCCGGCGTCACGCCCGCACTTGACGGCTACTGTGCATGGGCTTGTTTTCGCATTTTTTTGTTTTGAGGGGGCGGCCTAGCCCCAGCCGCGCTCGACCAGCAGCACGCAGATGATCAGCACCAGCGTCACGACCGCGGTGGCGAGCCGCGCGGTCCAGCTCAGGCCGCGGCCGACCCACCACAGCAGCGCGCAATACATCAGCACGGGGACGACGATATCGAGGCGCAACAGATCCGGCGGCATGCGGCTCAACGCCGGACCGCGGCATCGCCGCGGATCGAGCCGCCGACCTTCACGCAGGTCCCGGTTGCCTCGATCATGGTGAAGCCAACTCCATACGAGGCGCAGGAATTCGCCTTCGCCGTCCCGCCCGTGCCCTTCAGCGGCAAGGTCTTGCCCGCCTGCGGCCGCTCGGCGGCCGGAAGGCGCGGGCGATCGGCCGCGGCCGCGGACGTGGCCAGCAACGAGATCAGGATGAGGAGCGGCGTGCGCATCCCGGCGTTCTAGCCCGGCGTGGCGGCGCGCGCCATGCGGCTAGCGCTGGCGCGATGTCAGATGAACTTGATCCCGGCCGACTTGCCGCGGCGCCAGACCACCTGGCAGTTCCGCCCGGTGCGGGCATCGCGCGCGAAGGCCAGCCGGATCACCCCCGGAAGCTGGCTTGCGTCCTCGTCCAGGGTGATCTTGGCACCCGAGCTCGAGATGTCCTGGACCAGGCAATGCCGCGCCGCGAATCCGCCCTCGAGCGTGATCCAGGCGTGCTGCGACAGCAGCTTGCGGGCTGCGCGCTTCTTGGGCGGTGGCATTGGCGTGAAATCTCCCGCTCCAGCGCTATCTCAGAGCCCCCTAAGAAACCGTTGAAATCGGCTCCGAATCATCCCCTTGACGCGCTATCCACGGTTCCAAAAGACCGTTCCCGAACGGCTTGCCCACGGGCCGAAAGGCCACTATACGTTCGCCCGCTGCAAGCCGCCGGGCACGACTCGAGCGGCGGCGGCCGTGCCGTCAAAAGCGGCGGGGCTTAGCGTTTGCTCCCTTCGTCTATCGGTTAGGACGCCACCCTTTCACGGTGGAGAGAGCGGTTCGATTCCGCTAGGGAGCGCCATCCGCGCGACGGCGCGCGGCCGATGCGGCGACATGCACCGCCATAACCGTGAACCTCCCCGGCCCTCACCTCCGACCAACATCCGATCGGAACCGGTGCAGGCCCATGGAACAGCCCAAATCCCCCTCGGACGGCCAAACCGGCGTTGCCTCGGCACTGCCGCCCTGGATGCACCGCACGACGTCCTACGCACCGGACCGGCGCGCCAGGATGCTGGAGCACATGGCGCGGGCCAGGTCGCTTCCGCAGCGCCAGGCCGCGACCGCGCCGGAGCTCGCGCGCGCGAGCGGCAAGGACATTCTCGGCGATGCCTACGGCTACGCGGTTCTGTTCGGGCTGATGGCCCTCCTCTTCATGTCGCGCATTCCGCTCTACCTCGGCGCCTTTCTCTTCTTGGCCGACGGTGAGCGCATCGAACGCGCGCTCGCAGCGATCGGCATCCGGCTCGAGCCCGGTGCGGTCGGACCCGACATCATCAAGAACTTCGCATACCTGTTCGGATGGTTCGCGCTGCTCGCATCCCTCAAAGACACTGTGCCGGCCTGGCTGGTGCCGTGGATACCCCCGGCCGAGTCATGGTCGTTCCTTGCCGGCATCGCCCTCGCGCTCGCCGTCGTCGAAGCATTCGCAACGCGCGCGCTGCGGCGCGCATTGCCGTGGCTCGGATTGGAGATCGGTGCGGAGAGTCCGGCCTGGACGACGATCAGACTCATCATTGCCGTGGCCTTGCTGGCTTGTCTCGTTCTGCTCGGATCTCTCTGAACGCCGCGGCCGCACCGTCGCTCTCGATGTTGTGAATTCGCGTGCCCCATAATCGGGACGTTATGCCGCTTGCCTCGCTGCATGACCGAGCCGCGCGTTTACCGGAAATTTACCCCTGCTCATGAGCGACGGTATCATTTGCTTAGACTTTGACCGCTACCGTTGAATTACGGAAATACTCCGCAACCCGATTGGCGCTGATGTCCGTCGCAGAATTCCTCAGGCAGCGTGCAGTGGAAGTCACCGTGAGCGGCAGCTACTCGCTGCCGCGCTGGTACGATTGCGAGGGTAAGCTCCGCACCTTCGCCTGCCGGACCAAGCGCGTCTCGCCGTTCCGCATGATCGTGGACGTGCCCGTCGTCGGCAAGATCGGCGAGCGCGTGACCTCCTATTTCCAGGATTTCGGCGAATTCCAGTGCACGATCAGCGCGACGCTGAAGTCGGGCTTCCTGATGGAACTCGACATGACGCGGGCGCGGCGCGCCTGGATGTCGGAGAAGCTGACCTGGCTGGAGAAAAAGCAGAAGGACGCCAACGTCCAGGAGCTGCGGAATGACGCCCGCTTCGTTCCGCAGGTCTCGCACACGTTCCTGACGCTCGCCGACGGCAGCATCCATCCCTGCTTCATCATCGACGTCTCCACGGCCGGCGTCGCCATATCCTGCGAATACGACCCACCGGTCGGAACCGCGCTTGCGGTCGGCGCCTGCGTCGGGCGCGTCATCCGCAAATTCGACAACGGCTTTGCGGTCAAATTCGCCGTGAAGCAGCAGCGGGACGACCTCGTCCGCCTGATCGTGCGCTCGCCCCTGCAACAGTCGGCCTGAGCCGGCCCGGCCCCATCTTAACTCTTTCTTAACTAAATACTGGAGGTTGCGACCCCTGCGCGATAGGGTGTGACCCARTCCGTCCGCAATCATTGCGGGCCTAGCCTATTTGGAAGTCCCGAATGACTATCGCTGACGCTGAGTTCGTCCAGGCAGAGACCACTCAGAGCGCGTCCACCGCCGCCAAGCCGCAGCTTCCCCCCGGTGTCGTGACCGAGGGACCGCTCGTCCAAGCCAAGCTGCGCGAAAGCTATCTCCTCCTCGGCATCCTCTATGTCGGCGCGGTCGCGGGCATCGTCTGGGCCGTCACGCAGGGCATCGGCAAGGTGGAGCTGTTTACGTTTGCCTGGATGTTCGCGCTGACGACATTCGGCATCGGCGCCGGCATGCACCGCCTGTTCGTTCATCGCAGCTTCCGCACCGGCCCGATCATGCGCGTCTTCTTCTGCGCCATTGCCCAGATGGCGGTGCAGGGCTCGATCGCCAAATGGGTCGCCAACCACCRCCGCCACCATCTCTACGCCGACGACGTCGGCGATCCCCACAGCCCGCAATTCGACGGCTTCGGCAACCGCTATGTCAGCGCGTTCAAGGGCTTCCTGCACGCCCAGGGCAGCTGGGTGTTCGACCAGGCGACGACCGACAACGAATACTATGCCAAGGACATCCTCGCCGATCCGATCGCGATGTTCTTCGTGCGGACGCGCTGGGTCTGGTACGGGATGTCGGCCGTGTTCATCCCCGGCGTCGTCGGCTACGTTTTCGGCGGCCTGCACGCCATGATCGGCTGCGTGCTGTTCTCCGGCCTGCTCCGCGCCTATCTCCTGATCCTCGTCAGCCAGCTCACCGGCTCGGTCTGTCACGCCTACGGCTATCGCCGTTTCGAGATCGACGACGCCTCGACCAACGAGTTCGTGACCACGATCCTCACCTTCGGCGAGGGCCTGCACAACAACCATCACCGCTTCCCGCGGGACGCCTATCTCTCGCACGCCTGGTGGGAGATCGATCTCAACGGCCTGATCATCTTGGGCATGGAGAAGATCGGCCTCGTCCACGACGTCTTCCACGCCTCGCACCGCCAGCTGGAGCTGGCGTCCGAAGCGGAAGCGCAGGCAGCCACGACGACGCGCTGACCCGGCAGGCGGCGGCCGTCCTCCGGCCGTCTTGCCTCCGCATCGCTGCCCTATCGCGGCCCCATTGCGGGATCAGCTTTTGAGGGTCTGTGCCTCGCGCCGGACCTCATTTGCAGACTTGCGATCGGGGGACCGAATGGCAGTCGACAAGATCACCTGGGACAGGGTCGGCCGGGTTACCG
>NZ_JBFUES010000639.1:0-4476 GCF_056403875.1 Bradyrhizobium sp. P2_E8 | reverse complement strand
GTAGACAGTCGCTCGCCAGCGGATCGGATCCTGCTTGAGGTCGGCGAGGAAGGCGCGGGTGCTGACCTTCGGCACCTCCACGTCATGGTTCGGCAGCATGTCGAGATTGTCATTGAACATCTCGCGCGCGACCTGCTTGGCCTCGCGGTAGCGTCCCTTCTGCACCAGCCACACCGCCGTCTCCGGCACGTCATGACGCATGATCAGGATGATCAGCGCCGGCACCGCGCCGAGGCCGAGCGTCACCCGCCACAGCATCTCGTGCTGCATGTCGATCAGCAGGAAGATCACGATAACGCCGATGGTCAGCACCTCGCCGACCGCGAACATGAACTGCCAGCGGTTGCCCATGACCTCGCGCTCGCCCTTGGCCATGGATTCCATGATGTAGGTGTAGCCGGTCGAAATATCCGAGCCGAGCGGAATGCCGAGCAGGAAGCGGATCACGATGAGCCAGGTGACGTTCGGCACGAAGGCCTGCGCCAGCGCCAGCACGATGAACAGCACCATCGTCACCAGGAACATGACGCGGCGGCCGATCTTGTCGGAGAGCCAGCCGCCGAGCAGCGCGCCGATCAGGGCGCCGCCCTGCGTGCCGGCCGCGGCGAGGCCCAGCATCAGCGGATCGGGATTGTACTGCTCCTTGATGAAGATCAGCACGAAGGCGATCGAATAGAGATCCCAGGCTTCGACCAGGATCGAGGCCATCATCAGCCAGCCGACCTTGTTACCCTTTGGACTGTAATTCGTGATCAGGTAGCGGACCGCGGCTTCGCTCGCGGTCGGTTGTGGCATGGCCATCGTCGACATGTTTGGTCCTCTCTTCAAAACTCTCTTACGCGCCGAGCAGCGGCTCGATGCTGCAGTCGAGCAGGCGCGGATCGATCCCCGCCTCCATGCCCGTGAACATCTCGCCCATGTAGTCGATCAGCGCATCGCTCGCCTTTACGGCGTCATCGACGCGGCGGCTGGCGACGGCTGCGAGAATGGCGAGATGATGGTCGATCGTGCCGGAAAGATCGGCCTGGCCCGGCATGAAGCGGTGGTGGATGTAGCCGATGCGCCGGTACAGCGTGTGCAGCGGCCGCAGCGTGTGCACCAGGAACGGCTCGCCGGCAGCCTCCAGCACCAGCGCGTCGATGCGGCGGTCGATGTGGTTGAATTCGTCGAGGGTCAGGCTGGCGCGGCGCTCGCGCAGCAGGCGCTCGATGTGCAGCGCCTGATTGCGGTGCGACAGGCTGGCGCGATCGGCCGCGAGCCGGACGACAAAGCGCTCCATGTCGCGGCGCAAGGCCAGCAGCATCCGCTCGCGCGCAAGATCGATCGGCGCGATGTGCAGGCCGTGGCGCGGACGGATGATGATGAGCGTGTCGGCGGACAGACGATTGACGGCATGATGCACCGGTGTGCGACCGAAGCCGGTGATCTGCTGCAATTCCAGCATCGTCATGAATTGTCCGGGCTTGAGCTCGCAGTGGACGAGGAGCTCTTCGATCCTCTGGTAAGCCAGCTCGAAGAAGTTGAGCCGGTTGCGCCGGGAGGGCTTGCCCTCGCCGTCGTCCTCGTTTCTCACCACCTCGAGCGCGCGCTTGCGCCGTGCCATGTCGTCCTCCTGTCAGCCGCGCTCTCATTGCTGGGTGGCGCCCTATTTGTGGCACCCTTAAAACATGTTGTGATATATTACAAGCAGGCGTAAGACTTCCGCGCGACCTGCAACATGTTGCAGTGCGAAATGAGACTTGAGGCGCGAGGCGCCTGTGATGGGAGGATTGTTGCCGTGAAGATCACGTCGATCGAGACGCTGCGCACCGAGGAATTTTCCAACGTCATCTGGGTGCGCGTCCACACCGACACGGGCATGATCGGTCTCGGCGAAACCTTCTATGGCGCGGGCGCGGTCGAAGCGCAGATCCACGATACGTTTGCCGGCCGCCTGCTCGGCCGCAATCCCCTGCACATCGAGGCGATCCATCGCGACATGCTGAACCTGCCGATGGCGCAGTCCTCGACGGGCGTCGAATACCGCGCGGCGTCCGCGATCGACATCGCGCTATGGGACCTGTTCGGCAAGGTCTGCAATCAGCCGGTGCACCAGATGCTCGGCGGCCTCTGCCGCGACAAGCAGCGCATCTACAACACCTGCGCCGGCACGCAATATGTCCGCTCCACCAATATCAGCCCGGTCGCCAACTGGAATCTCGGCGCCTCCAAGGGTCCCTACGAAGATCTCGACGGCTTCATGCACCACGCCGACGCGCTTGCCGAAAGCCTTCTGGAGAGCGGCATCTCAGCGATGAAGATCTGGCCGTTCGATCCCGCGGCCCAGGAGAACAAGGGCCTCTACATCACCGCGGCGCRGATGAAGCGGGCGATCGAACCGTTCGAGAAGATCCGGAAAGCCGTCGGCGACAAGATGGAGATCATGGTCGAGCTCCATTCGCTCTGGAACCTGCCGACCGCCAAGCAGATCGCGCGCGCGCTCGAGCCCTACAAGCCGACCTGGTACGAAGACCCGATCCGCATGAACTCGCCGCAGGCGCTCGCCGAATATGCGCGCTCGACCGACGTCTGGGTCTGCGCCAGCGAGACGCTGGGCTCGCGCTTCCCCTACAAGGACATGCTCGACCGCGACGCCATGCATGTGGTGATGGCGGATCTGTGCTGGACCGGCGGCCTCACCGAGGGCCGCAAGATCGCGGCGATGGCGGAGACCTATCACCGGCCGTTTGCTCCTCATGATTGCATCGGCCCGATCGGCTTCATCGCCGCCATCCACATGTCGTTCAGCCAGCCCAACACGCTGATCCAGGAATCGGTGCGCGCCTTCTACAAGGGCTGGTACAATGAACTCGTCACCACAATGCCTGTTATCAAGGACGGTTATGTCTTCCCGATGGAAGGCCCCGGCCTTGGCGTCGACCTCCTGCCTGCGGTATTCGACCGCAGCGATCTCACCGTGCGCCGTTCCAACGTCTAAGGATTTCTTAAGATGAGCACCGCCCTTTTCGACCTTTCCGGCCACACCGCGCTCGTGACCGGTTCATCCCGCGGGCTCGGCCGCGCCATCGCCGAGGGCATGGCCAAGGCCGGCGCCAGGCTGATCATCAACGGCGTCGATCCCAAGCGCGTCGAACAGGCCGTCGCCGAGTTTCGCGCCGCCGGGCATCAGGCCGAGGGCGCAGCCTTCAACGTGACGGACGAGCCGGCGATCGTCGCCGCCTTCAACGACTTCGACAGGCAAGGCATTGCCGTCGACATCGTCGTCAACAATGCCGGCATCCAGCACCGCAAGCCGCTGGTCGAGTTCACCACCGACGAATGGCGCAAGGTGATCGAGACCAACCTCACCAGCGCCTTCGTCATCGGCCGCGAGGCGGCCAAGCGCATGATCCCGCGCAAGCACGGCAAGATCATCAATATCGGCTCGCTCGGCAGCGAGCTCGCGCGTCCCACCATCGCGCCCTACACCGCCGCCAAGGGCGGCATCAAGAACCTGACCCGCTCGATGGCGGTGGAATGGGCCCAGCACGGCATCCAGGCCAATGCGATCGGCCCCGGCTACATGCTCACCGACATGAACGAGGCCCTGGTCAACAACACCGATTTCAACAACTGGCTGATGGGCCGCATTCCCTCGAAGCGCTGGGGCCGGCCGGACGAGCTGGTGGGCGCGGCGATCTTCCTGGCGTCGGACGCCTCCACTTACGTCAACGGCCAGATCATCTATGTCGATGGCGGCATGATCGCCGCGATGTGACCCGCGAAGCATATTGAGGAGCGAGCCCATGCGCGCCGTCGTCATTCACGCCCCGAAAGACCTGCGGATCGACAGCTGCCCCGATCCGGCACCCGGCCCGGGYGAGGTCCGCGTCAAGATCGCCAATGGCGGCATCTGCGGCTCGGACCTGCATTACTATCACCACGGCGGCTTCGGCGTCGTGCGCATCCAGCAGCCGATGGCGCTGGGCCATGAGATCGCCGGCGTGGTCGCGGCCGTCGGTGACGGCGTCACCAGCGTGAAGCCGGGCACGCGCGTCGCGGTCAATCCGAGCAAGCCGTGCGGCCAGTGCCTGCATTGCCAGGAAGGCATGCGCAACCAGTGCCTCGACATGCGCTTCCTCGGCAGCGCGATGCGCTTTCCCCATGTGCAGGGCGGTTTCCGTGAGTTCCTCACGGTCGATGCGACGCAGGCCGTGCCGATCGCGGACAAGCTGTCGCTGGCCGAGGCCGCGGTCGCCGAACCGCTCGCGGTATGCCTTCATGCCGGCAAGCAGGCGGGTCCCCTGCTCGGCAAGCGCGTGCTGATCACCGGCTGCGGCCCGATCGGTGCACTGATGATCCTGGTCTCGCGTTTCGGCGGCGCCGCCGAGATCGTGGTGACCGATGTCGCCGACGCCCCGCTCGCGGTCGCCGAGAAGCTCGGCGCCACCCACGCCATCAACGTCGCGACCCATGCCACCGCGCTCGATCCCTGGC
>NZ_JBFUES010000638.1:0-4484 GCF_056403875.1 Bradyrhizobium sp. P2_E8 | reverse complement strand
GCGCTACACACAGGCCTTCCAGGATGCCGAAGTCACGCCCGAGATCCTGTCAGAGCTGACCGAGGCCGACCTGCGGGAACTTGGCTTGCCACTCGGCCCGCGTAAGACGGTGCTGAAAGCGATTTATGCACACGGTTCACCGCATGCTCCCGTCCCTGTTGAGGCTCGCGCGTCGGCTATAGAGCGGAAGGTAGCACTCCCGTCGGATGCTGACCGTCGGCAACTCACCGTCATGTTTGTCGATCTGGTCGGCTCGACCGCGCTCGCCTCGGGGCGCGACCCTGAGGAGATGCGTGACCTCATGCAGGCCTACCACAACACCGTGGTAGGCGAGATCACCCGGTTCGAAGGCCACATAGCCAAGTTCCTGGGCGACGGCGTGCTCGCATACTTCGGCTGGCCGCGGGCCCATGAAGACGAGGCGGAGCGTGCCGTTCGCGCCGGCATGCGGGTGACTAAGGCGGTCGCGGCCCTTGCCGAGCCCGCTGGTGCAGCGCTTGCCGCTCGCGTCGGCATCGCAACCGGCCTGGTGGTCGTCGGCGAACTGATTGGAGAAGGCGAAGCCCGCGAGCGTGCGGTCATCGGTGAGACCCCGAACCTGGCCGCGCGATTGCAAGGGCTCGCCGAGCCAGGCAGCGTTGTGATCGCCGAGTCCACGCGCCATCTAATTGGCGAAGCCTTCATGTACCATGACCTCGGCACAGTGCCTCTAAAAGGTTTTCCTGGCCCAGTGCAAGCCTGGCTGGTGATCGGTGAGAGCCCGGCGGAGAGTCGATTCGACGCACAGCACGGAGTGTCGACGACTGCGCTGGTCGGGCGCGATCAGGAACTCGCACTTCTCTTGGATCGCTGGGAGCGGGCGAAAGAGCGAGAGGGACAGATCGTCCTGCTTGGCGGCGAACCAGGCATCGGCAAATCCCGCCTCCTGCGGGCCCTGCGCGACCAGCTCGCGGGCGCTCCGCACACACCCCTGAGCCATTTCTGCTCGCCATTCCATACCAACAGCGCCCTATACCCTGTCATTGGGCTCCTAGAACGAGCAGCGGGAATTCGGCGGGAGGACCTTCCCGAAGAGCAGCTCGATAAGCTCGAGGCGATGCTCGCTCTTGCGACAGACGACGCGCATGAGAGCGCAGCCGTTCTCGCGGACCTGTTGGCAATCCCGACAGGCGAGCGATACCCGCCACTGAAGCTCGGTCCACACCAGAAGAAGGAGCGAACGTTTCAGGCTCTTTTGGAGCAGGTACGAGGCCTGGCGGCAAGACAGCCTCTGCTCGCCATTTACGAGGATGTCCACTGGGCCGACCCCACCATGCTCGAACTCCTCGATCGGGCTGTTGACGAGGTGCAGCGGCTCCCGGTCCTCATGATTATTACCTTTCGACCGGAATTCGTTCCGCGCTGGACGGGACATGGACACGTGACGACACTCTTCTTGAGCCGGCTGGGACGCAGGCAAGGCGCTGCCGTGGTCGACCGGATAACCGGCGGCAGATTGCTTCCACAGGAGGTGCTTGAGCAGATTTTGGCCAAGACGGATGGCGTGCCGCTGTTCGTCGAGGAACTGACTAAGACCGTCCTCGAATCCGGGCTCCTTAGGGAGCGGGGCAACTGCTATGAACTGATAGGTCCGTTACCACCGCTGGCGATCCCGACTACGCTCAAGGACTCGCTGATGGCTCGTCTGGACCGGTTGGCACCGGTGAAGGAAGTCGCCCAGATCGCAGCCTGCATTGGGCGAGAGTTCGGACGCGACCTTCTGAAAGCAGTAGCTCCGCTCGATGAGGATGCCCTCCAGCTTGCTCTCAATGAACTACTGGAGGCGGAGCTTATATTCCGGCATGGAATTCCACCGGCTATTGGCTACAGCTTCAAACATGCGCTGGTACAGGACATCGCGCACGAGAGCCTCTTGAGGAGCAAGCGGCAGCAGATCCATGCTCGTATCGCCGCTGCTCTCGAAGAGCTTTATCCTGCCCGTGCGGAGGCGGAGCTGGAGACGATTGCTTCGCATCTCACCGAGGCTGGGCTGGCGGACAGGGCCGTCGGCTATTGGCTGCGGGCCGGCCGGAACGCCGCGGGGCGTTCCGCCAATCTCGAAGCGATCACTCATCTTACAAGCGGGCTAGAGGCGCTCAAGTCCTGTCGAGAGGGGCCGGAGCGGGATCGCCAGGAACTCGCGCTGCAGACGGCAATCGGGGGGCCGCTGATCGCCATCCACGGATACACGGCTCCGCAGCTCGGCACTGCGTTCGACAGGGCTCACACGCTCTGCAAAGAACTTGACGACGCGGATGCCTTGTTCGCCACGCTCAGCGGCAAGTTCATTTTCCATTTTGTAAGAGGCGACTACGGCGCCATGCAGAGCCTGGCGGCCGAGGCGCGAAGCGCCGCCGAGCTCACCGGGGACATGGCACTGGAATTGGCGGCGCATCGTTTGGCGGCTCTCACGGCCATGCACGCCGGTGACTTTCTTAAGGCCCGCTCCGAGTTCGAGACGATCCTGAGTCGCTATGAGCCGAAGGCGCATCGGCCGCCGCCTGTGCACTATGTCCATGACCCGAAGGCTTCTGCGTTACCCTACTTGGCGATTGTGCTTTGGATCCTTGGCTACCCCGAGCAGGCGCAGAGAGCGAGCCGCACGGCGTTTGAGTACGCTGTGGAGTTGAACCAGACGAACCTTACCGCCCACGTGGAGGTCTATGGCGGGGCCGCGCCTGCGGAGCTGATGGGTGATGTGGCGGCTGCGCATGCGCACGCGGACGCCATCATCGACCTCGCTGATCAACACAGCTTGAACTACTGGCGGTTGAGCGGACTCATCCTGCGGGGCTGGGCAATGGCACGGGAAGGCAACGTGGAGAGTGGTTTGACGCTCATGCGCCGGAGTCTGAACGAGCGGAACCGGCTCGGAGCCAGTTGGTACGAGGTTCGGTACTTGTGCATGCTGGCGGCGACGTACCTGCAACTGGGTGACGGCGACAAGGGCCTCGTTGCCCTCGCTGAAGCAAAGGACCTCGCTGCACGCAATGACGAGCACATGTGGGAGGCAGAACTTGCGTGCCTCGGTGGCGAATTGCAGCGCATTCGTGGTGCTTCACCGGATGAGGTCGAGGCGCATTTGCAAACCGCGCTCCACGTTGCACAGGGCCAGAGCGCCAAGTCATTCGAGTTGCGTGCGGCCATGAGTCTGGCTCGGCTTTGGCGCGATCAGGGTAGGGTAGTCGAGGCGCGAGGTCTCCTTGGCTCCATTTACGGGTGGTTCACGGAAGGATACGAAACACCTGACCTCCGTGCCGCTAAGCAACTCATGGCGGAACTAGCTGCAGCTTAATACACCTTTGGCTTTGTGCAGTTCCGCGCCATCTGCTGTACCGAATAGGCGCGGGCGCCATGGTACGCTAGAGCATGGCCGCATCTCAGGCGCAGATATCCCCTTTCCCCCTTTAAACGCTCGTGCCGCACGTGTGCAACTCTCTGCGGCTTTCGGGATGCCCCACCGGTTGATGTCGGTTGTTGGCCCTTTTCGGACCTCCGCTTTCGTCCTCCAGATGTCTGCTATTGGGGCAAACTGAGAAAGGACGTTTGGGCGGCCAGCCCTTCGGTCGGTCACGCTCCAGTCTCGGGCAAAGATCCGCGACCGGAGCCACCGCTCACCGGTGTCTCCGCCCATTCGGGTAACGATCGTTACCGCCCGAGCTTTCTGCGCGTCACTGGCCGAGCTACGCGGGCGTCGCTCCCGGGCGCCACCCGCCATATTTCGGATGCTCCTTGCCGATCGGCAGCGCCACCGCCGTGCCGGTTTCCGCGGCGTGATAGAGCGCAGTGATCAGCTCCAGCGAACGCCGCGCGTCCTCTAGCGTCACCGGCAACGGCCCGTTGCTTTCCAGCGCCTGATGATAGGCCGCCATCAAGCCTTCGAACCGCGATGGCACGAACGTAAAACCTTCCAGCGCTTTAGCGATACGCGCCTC
Source organism: Bradyrhizobium sp. P2_E8 (assembly GCF_056403875.1). NCBI lineage: Bacteria > Pseudomonadati > Pseudomonadota > Alphaproteobacteria > Hyphomicrobiales > Nitrobacteraceae > Bradyrhizobium > Bradyrhizobium sp. P2_E8. Next base: position 510 of record NZ_JBFUES010000638.1, on the reverse strand, counting down.
GGCCTCGGGCGACGTGGCGATGATCTGCCAGGGATCGTCGCCGGGGGCATAGGGCGCGAGCGAGCTCTCAAAGGTGACGTGCTCGAAGCAAAGCCGAAGGCGGCTGATCTCCCTGGCCGAACCCAGCGTTGCGACCAAGGAGGCCAGCGCGCCGCTTTCCATCACAAGGCTTGCCACGGCGCAATCTTCAACCTCGATCGTGTTAACGCGCGTTGCGGTGCGCGCAAACGCCGAGGCGACGTCGCCCATCAGCCAGGTGAGGATGTCGTGGGAGTGGATGGCGTGGGTGAGCAGCGCCCCGCCCAGTTCGGTCTCGAAGCGGCCGCGCCACGGCACTGAATAGTATTTGGCGCCGCGCAGCCAGGCGGTCTCGACGGTCGCGAGATACGGCTTGCCGGCGAGGCCGAGCTCGATAATGCGCCGCGCCTTCTGCAGGCCGTTACCGAAACGATACTGGAACACCGGCATGATGCGCCCGCGCGCCCGGGTCTCGGCGGCGGTGAGCTGGTC
>NZ_JBFUES010000637.1:0-4509 GCF_056403875.1 Bradyrhizobium sp. P2_E8 | reverse complement strand
CCCCAACGACACGGCGCCCTATCGCGAGCTGGTGCGCCGCGGCGTCARCGACTATGTGGTGGGACCGGTCGAAACGCTCGACGTGGTCCGTTCGATCTGCAGCCTGTTCTCGGCGTCCGAAGCCATCATCACCGGCCGCGTCATCGCGGTGGTCGGCGCCAAGGGCGGCGTCGGTGCGTCCACCGTCGCGCACAATGTGGCCTGGACCATCGCCCGCGACCTCGCGCTCGATTCCGTCGTGATCGACCTCGACCTCGCCTTCGGCACCGCCAGCCTCGACTACAACCAGGACCCGGTGCAGGGCATCGCCAACGCGGTGCTGTCGCAGGACCGGCCCGATACGGCGCTGATGGAGCGCCTGCTCGCCAAATGCACCGAGCGCCTCAGCCTTCTGGCGGCGCCTGCCACCCTCGACCGGGTCTACGATTTCGGCGCGGAGGCCTTCGACGCGGTGTTCGACACGCTGCGCATGACCACGCCCTGCATCGTGCTCGACGTCCCCCATCAATGGTCGGGCTGGACGCGGCGCGCGCTGATCAACGCCGACGACATCGTGATCGTGGCCGAGCCCGATCTCGCGAACTTGCGCAACACCAAGAACATGCTGACCGTGCTGAAGGCGGCGCGGCCGAACGACCGGCCGCCGCTGTACTGCATCAACCAGGTCGGCATGCACAAGCGCGCGGAGATCGACGTCAAGTCGTTCGTCAAGACCATGGAGAGCCAGCCGATCGCGGTGATCCCGTTCGATTCGAAACTGTTCTCCACCGCGGCCAACAACGGCCAGATGATCGCGGAAGTCTCCAAGAGCCACCGCACCACCGAGCTGTTCCAGAACATGGCGAACCGCCTCGCCGGGCGCGGCGAGGTGAAGAAGCCGAAGCGCTCGCTGCTCGCACCGCTCCTGAAGAGGCTGAAGGGCCGATCGGGCCGCGCATCGGCCCCGCATCGCAAGGCGTCGTAAGGAGCTGAACTCGCAAAGGCCGGGAAAAGGGCGGACTATTTGTCCGCCCTTTGCTGTTTCTTGGCCAGCACCTGGCGCAGTGCCGCGACCTTGGCCGCGGCCTGGTCCGGCGGCAAATCTGCCTTCACGAGGATTTCAGCCTCGGCCTCGCGGCCCTGCAATCCCAGCACGAGCGCGAGATTGGCGCGGACCCGCGCATCGTTCTGATTGCGCTGATAAGCGCGGCCGAGCACCTGTTCGGCCTTCGACAAATTGTTTTGCAGCATATAGGACAGGCCGAGATTGGACAGCACGGTCGGCTCGTCGGGCACGATCTTCAGCGCCGCGGCGTAATATTGCTGCGCCTCCTCGTTGCGGCCGAGCTGGTCGAGCGCGGCACCCTGCGCCGACAGGATGCGCCAGTCCGGATCCTCGGGCGAATGCGCGCGGCCCAGCACGTCGAAAGCCTGCTGGAAATTGCCGTTGTCGGCGAGCGCGCGGCCGTAGCCGGCGAGCAGCGCCTTGTTGCTGGGATGGCCGAGCACGGCCTGCTCGAGCACCGCGACCGCCTGGGCGCGCTGGCCGGTCTCGCGCAGCGCCTTGCCGTATTCGAGCGCGATGTTGGGATCGCTGGGCCTGGCGCGAAAACGCTCGCGCAATGCGTCCATGTCCGGCCTGGCGTCGGCCTTGCTTGCGGCGTCCGACTTGCCGCCGAGCGCGCCGGTGATGTCCTCGATGCCGGTGGTCTGACAGCCGCCGAGGGCAAGGATCAGAAGCGCGGAAAACAGATATCTCGCCGGGCGAGAGGCACGGGACAAACGCTTGGGCATACTCTGATCACTCGGCGACTGATCAGAGATGCTTACCGATTAACGCTAAATTCCCGTTAAGGAAGTCAGCCCCGCAGCCTAATCGGTGAACTCGGCACCGAATTCGCAGCCGATGCGCCAGCGCAGCCGGCACTGGCGGGAATAGTCGGGTGCGAAGATGATGGTGAATTGCGGCGGCACTTCCAGGAATTCCGCCACCACTTTCACGCCCCCGTCCGAAATATCCGTGATTGTGCAATCCCGCGGCAGCGAGCCCGCGCCAAAATGGATCTTGGCGAGCCGGCTGCATACCCGACGTTCGCTTCTCCGGCGATTTGCAAGCATTGGAATTCTTCACCCCATTAGATCACGGCTCATCCCGCAGCCCTAGGAGTAGCGGACATTCGTTGGAATGTGCTGAGGACAGCCGCTCGCATTCGAGGCGTAGTGTCCGCGTCGCGTTTACGATTGGTTAGGGCTTGGGCGGCGCCGGATATGTTCCTGTATTGTTCTTGCGGAGGATGGCCGGCTCTGCTACCCTCGATTGTGCAAGAGGGCAGGCTGGTTCGGCATGGTTCAACGGGTTTCTACCGTCGCCTTTGAGGGGATCGAGGCCCGCGCGGTCGACGTGCAGGTGCAGGTCGCGCCGGGCCTGCCGGCCTTTGCCATCGTCGGCCTGCCGGACAAGGCGGTATCGGAGGCGCGGGAGCGGGTCCGCTCGGCGCTGATCGCATCAGGCCTGGCGCTGCCGGCGCGGCGGATCATCGTCAATCTGGCCCCTGCCGATCTGCCCAAGGAAGGCAGCCATTACGACCTGCCGATCGCGCTCGGGCTGATGGCGGCGATCGGCGCGATTCCGCCGGACGCGCTGACCGGCTTCACCGTGCTCGGAGAGCTCGGCCTCGACGGCTCGATCGCGCCGGTGGCCGGCGTTCTCCCCGCCGCGATCGGCGCCAATGTGCGCGAGGAAGGCCTGATCTGTCCGGCCGCCTGCGGCTCGGAAGCGGCCTGGGCGAGCCCGGACATCCAGATCATCGCCGCACAATCGCTGATCCAGATCGCCAACCACTTCAAGGGCACGCAGGTGCTGTCGCGGCCCTCGCCGAGGGTGCATGAGGCCGCCGCCTCGCCGCTCGACCTGCGCGACATCAAGGGCCAGGAAAGCGCCAAGCGGGCGCTGGAGATCGCGGCCGCCGGCGGACATCACCTGTTGATGATCGGCGCGCCCGGCGCCGGCAAGTCGATGCTGGCGGCGCGCCTGCCCTCGATCCTGCCGCCGCTCTCGCCGGGCGAGCTGCTCGAGGTCTCGATGATCGCCTCCGTTGCCGGCGAGATCGAAGGCGGTGCGCTGACGTCGCGGCGCCCGTTCCGCTCGCCGCATCATTCCGCCAGCATGGCCGCGCTCACCGGCGGCGGCATCCGTGCCAAGCCCGGCGAAATCTCGCTGGCGCACCAGGGCGTGCTGTTCCTCGACGAATTGCCGGAGTTCGATCCGCGCGTTCTGGATTCGCTGCGCCAGCCGCTGGAAAACGGCGAGGTCTCGGTGTCCCGCGCCAATCATCGCGTCACCTACCCTGCCCGCTTCATGCTGGTCGCGGCGATGAATCCCTGCCGCTGCGGCAACGCGTTCGAGCCCGGCTATGCCTGCAAGCGCGGCCGCATCGATCGCTGCACCGGCGACTACCAGGCCCGCATCTCAGGGCCCTTGATGGACCGCATCGACCTGCGCATCGAGGTTCCGGCGGTGACCGCAGCCGACCTGATCCTGCCGCCGCCGGCGGAGGGATCAGCCGAGGTCGCCGCGCGCGTGGCGGCGGCGCGCGACATCCAGCTGGCGCGTTACGCGGCGATCGGCCTACCGCGGGTCCGCACCAATGCCGAGGCGCCAGCCTCGGTGCTGGAAGAGATCGCCAAGCCGGATGCGCAAGGCGCCAAGCTGCTGCGCGACGCCGCCGAGACCATGCGGCTGTCGGCGCGCGGCTATCACCGGGTGCTGCGGGTGGCGCGCACGCTCGCTGATCTCGACGGCGCCGACAGGATCGGCCGGCTGCATCTCGCCGAAGCGCTGTCCTATCGCGCACTCGCAGAGGATGTGCGCCAGATGGCGTGATCATTCCGCGCATCAACCCGGCGGTAACGAGTTTCCTTTACGCTCTGCAAACCATAAGGCCCACAAGTTCCCGTACGGCCTGGCGAGTAGAGTGTCATGTTGCGTTTGAAGATCCTGGCCTCGGTTGTTCCCCTGTTGGCGGCTGCGGTGTTTGCCCGCAGCGAGATCGGATCGGTCTCGCATCCCTGCATCGCCCTGGGCGACACCTCCGTCGAGCTGACATCGCTGTTCTGGACCGCCGGCGTCCATGTCGCCTTCACCGACGATCCGACGCGGGCCACGGTCAGGGTTCAGATCACCGACGATGCGGACGGTGCGGACTTCGCGGTGGTGGACGACGGTCTCGGCTCCGAGCCGGATTCCTGCCAGGCCAATCCGCAGACCCGGCTCATCACGATTGCCGCGCAGCCGGTCGACGGCGGGCCGGTGATCTATCTCTCCACCGACGGGCCGGCCGATTACCGCATCTATGTGCGCTCGAAGATGTTCTCGCAGCGCGAGGCGGCGGCGCTGATCGTCGGCGCCCACGACGGTCACCGCCCGTTCCAGGCCGCCTCGCTCTGAAGCGCGATGATCATCACGCTTCAGGTTGGTGTTGGAGCATGATCTTTCAGGAAAACCGCTGCACACTTTTCCGGATCATGCTC
>NZ_JBFUES010000636.1:0-4514 GCF_056403875.1 Bradyrhizobium sp. P2_E8 | reverse complement strand
GGGCAAAGGAGATGGTGGCGATGACGAGATAGATGCCCTGGAGCCGCAGCGCGGGAAAGCCGACCATCGCGCCGATGCAGCCGGTCAGAAGACCTGCGGCGAGGAAGTAGACCGGGAACGGAACGTTGTATTTCTGCAGATAGGCCGCCGTGTAGGCGCCGATCGCGAGGAACGCCGCGTGCCCGAGCGAGGCCTGGCCGGTGAACCCGGTCAGGATCAGCAGCGCCACGCCGACAGTTGCATAGATGCAGACGAAGACGAGCTGGCTCATCAGATAGCTGGAGAGCACGAAAGGCGCGATCAGCAGCAGCGCGAGCAGGATGCCGTAGGAGACGAAATAGCCCGAATGCGGGAACAGCTTGATGTCGTCCTCGTAGTCGGTCTTGAACAGGAAGCGCATGGCGTTCAGACCTTCTTGCGGACGTGAAGGCCGAACAGGCCTTCGGGCTTGAGCAAGAGCACGGCGAGCAACACGATGTAGGGCGCGGCGTCCTTCCAGCCCTCGGCCAGATAGAAGCCGGCCATGCTCTCGATCACGCCGATCAGGACGCCGCCGACCACCGCGCCGGGGATCGAGCCGAAGCCGCCGAGGACAGCGGCGGGGAATGCCTTGAGGCCGAGCACGAGGCCGACATTGGAGTGGATGAAGGTGATCGGCGCCAGCAGCACGCCGGCGCAGGTCGCGACTGCCGCGCTGATCGCCCAGACGATCGACACCACGCGCTTGACCGGAATGCCCATGTAATAGGCCGCCAGCATGTTCTCGGAACTGGCGCGCATCGCGGTGCCGAGCGTCGTCTTGTTGAAGAACAGCCAGAGCAGCGTGCACAGGATCATYGTCGCCGCGATCACCGAGAGCTTGTCATAGGCGAGCACCAGCGAGCCGATCCGGAGCACGCCCTGGCTGAACGGCGTCTCGATCTTCAGATCGTCGGTGCCCCAGATCATGCCGGCGATCGAGCGCAGGAAGTAGCCGAGCCCGATGGTCGCCATGATGATGGAGAATTGCGGATAGCCGAGGATCGGTCGCACCACCACGCGTTCGGCCAGCATGCCGAACAGTGCCATCGCGGCCACCGCACCGGCGAAGCCGATCCAGTAGTTAAGGCCCATCATGCCGATGAAGGTGAAGGCGAAGAAGCCGCCCAGCATCATCAGATCGCCCTGGGCGAAATTGACGACCTCGGTCGCCTTGTAGACCAGCACGAAGCCGAGCGCGATCAGGCCGTAGACGCAGCCGAGCGCAACACCGCTGACCAGCTGCTGAACGAAATCCAGCATCGCCGCGCTTCCTCCTGACGCAACCGGCGGTTCTTCGATCGCCTCGTCGCATCTTGTGTCCAGTCGCTACGCAGTCGTTTCGCTGCGTTAGCGCCATTTGTCCCGGTGCCAATTCAGCCTGAACCGCCAAGCGCTGTCAACAAACGGTGACTTGCCTTTAGTCCAAGACGGATGACGGGATTTGCGGTAATGCGATTCACCGTGCCGAAACATCTTCAGGTCATGGTCGCGGGCGATGCAAAACCGGATGGTATGGCCGTCATGAAGCCGGACAGCTCGGCGCTCGAAGTCCGAGGGTTAACGAAGCGTTTTGACCGTCTGGCGGTCGATGGCCTCGACCTCACAATTCACGCCGGTGAATTCTACGCCCTGGTCGGCCCCAACGGCGCCGGCAAGACCACCACGTTGCGCATGGTTGCGGGCCTCTTGCGGCCCGACGCCGGCGCGGTCTCGATCTTCGGCATCGATGCGCTCCAAAATCCGGTCGCCGCCAAGCAGGTGATGGCGTGGGTCTCCGACGAGCCCATGATCTACGACAAGCTGACGCCGCTGGAGTACCTCGAATTCGTCGCCGGGCTCTGGGGCATCGCGCCATCCGTCTCGGAACCGGTCGCCGAGGGGCTGCTCGGCTCGCTTGGGCTCGAGGCACACCGGCACGAACGCTGCGAGGGCTTTTCCAGGGGCATGCGCCAGAAGGTGGCGCTGGCCGGCGCGCTGGTTCACGATCCCCGCCTCATCATCCTCGACGAGCCGCTCACCGGGCTGGATGCCGTCTCCGCCCGCCACGTGAAGGGCCTGCTGAGCGAGCGCGTCCGCGCCGGCTGCACAGTGATCATGACCACGCATATTCTCGAGGTTGCCGAGCGCATGGCCGACCGCATCGGCGTAATCGCCTCGGGCCGCCTGGTCGCCGAAGGCACGCTCACCGAGCTGCGCCAGCAGAACGGCCATGCCGACACCAGCCTCGAAGATCTCTTCATCGCACTGGTGACGCTCCAGGAAGCCGCATGAGTTCGGCGACTGCGCTGTCCTGGTTTGCCCGCCACGAGCTCCGGCTCGCCTGGCGCGAATGGCTCGCCATGATGACCGGCGGCCGGCGCAAGCGGACGCGCGCCGCCGTTATCGGCCTGCTTCTCTTCGCAGCGCTCCTGCACGTGCCGGCCTGGGCCGTGATCGGCCACCTCGGCGACCTGCAACTGCCGCTCGACAAATCCTCGCTGATCGTGATCACGGCGACGATCTTTCTGGCCTGGACCTTGATGCTGTCGCAGGCGATCGAATCGGTGACGCGGGTGTTTTATGCCCGCGCCGATCTCGATCTGATCATGTCCTCGCCGGCGACGCTGGCGAACCTGTTCTCGGTGCGCATCGCCGCAATCGCGCTCGCCGTCACGGTGCTGGCGCTGTTGTTCTCGACACCCTTCATCGACGTGCTGGTGATCGGCGGTGGACCGCGCTGGCTTGCGGCGTTCGGCGTCGTCGTCGCGATGGGACTGTCGGCCGCGGCGATCGCGATCGCCGTCACAATCCTGCTGTTCCGCCTGATCGGCCCGGCGCGGACGCGCTTCGTGGCGCAGATCCTCGCCGCCATCATCGGCGCCGGCTTCGTGATCGCGCTCCAGGTCGCCGCGATCATGTCCTATGGCACGCTGTCGCGCATCACCATCCTGACCTCCGGCAGCTTCGCCGAGCACGCCCCCGACCTCGACAGTATCTGGTGGTGGCCGGCGCGGGCAGTCATGGGCGACAGCGAGGCACTGCTGCTGCTTCTCGCACTCGGGCTGGTGCTGCTGGGCAGCGTCATGGCGATCTTCTCGGGGCGCTTTGCCGACACCGCGATCGACGCCGCGGCTTACGGCACATCCGGCCGCCGACGCGCGAAGCATCGGCCGTTCCGCGGCGGATCGCGGCAGCAGGCGCTGCGCCGCAAGGAATTTTCGCTGCTCTGGCGCGATCCCTGGCTGATCTCGCAGACCCTGATGCAGCTGCTCTATCTGGTGCCGCCGGCACTGCTGCTCTGGCGCAGCTTCGCCGACAGCTCTGCCGCACTGACGCTGATCACGCCCGTGATCGTGATGGCGGCGGGACAGCTCGCCGGCGGGCTGGCCTGGCTGACGATCTCGGGCGAGGACGCCCCCGACCTGGTCGCGACCGCGCCGCTGACGCCGTCCAGCGTCATCCGCGCCAAGATCGAGGTGGTGCTGATCGCGATCGCGGTCATCTTCTGCCCGCTGGTCGCGGCGCTGACATTTGCCTCGCCGATCCAGGCTGCGGTCAGTGCCGGTGCGATCATCATCGGCGCGGCCTCCGCGACCGCGATCCAGCTCTGGTTCCGGGTACAGGCCCGGCGCAGCCAATTCCGCCGCCGCCAGACCTCCTCGCGGCTTGCGACCTTCGCCGAAGCCTTCTCCTCGATCGGCTGGGCCGCGACCGCCGCGCTGCTGCTCGCGATGCCCCTTGCCGGCCTCGTCAGCGGCCTGATCACCGCGAGCCTCGTCGCCATCACCTGGAAATTCAGCCCGCGGCGGGAGTGAGGGTGCGACACTGACGCGCTATTGATCGCAGCCCATTGGCCCCGCGCTGCATTGCACGCTAGACTTTCCCCTGAAGTCATTGGGGACGGATATGCGGCGACTAGTTTCGGCGGCTCTGGCGTTGTTCGGCGCATTGCTCTCGCCTGCCCTCGCCCAGCAGCAGCCCCAACGCAGCGAATGCCTGGCGATGGCCAATGCCGCGCCGCGGGTCATGTCGGTCGCCTTCAGGCAGGCGACCGCAGCCGCGGAGGTCGAGATCACCTATGCCGGTCATTCCACCTACACCATCGACACGCCCGGCGGTTTGCGCATCGCGACCGACTATAGCGGCGCCTATCAGGTCGGCCGGCTGCCCGATGTGGCCACCATGAACCGGGCCCACAGCACCCACTACACGCTCTTCCCCGACAAGCGCATTCCCCATGTGCTGCATGGCTGGAGCGAGGACGGCAAGCCGGCCATCGTCTCTGAGCGCATCGGCGACACCTTCATCCGCAACGTCACCACCGACATCCGCCGCTATTTCGGCGACGATGCCGGCACCGACATGATCCGCGACGGCAATTCGATCTTCATCTTCGAGGTCGCCGGCCTCTGCATCGGCCATCTCGGCCACCTTCACCACAAGCTCGACGACAGCCATTTCGCCCAGATCGGGCGGCTCGACATCGTGATGGTGCCGATCGATGGCACCTACAC
>NZ_JBFUES010000635.1:0-4529 GCF_056403875.1 Bradyrhizobium sp. P2_E8 | reverse complement strand
GCCGACCGCCGACAACATCCTGGCCCTGATCCAGGCGCACGGGATCACGTCCTTCTTCGCGCCGCCGACGATCTGGATCGCGATGATGCGCTCGCCCAATTTCGACAAGACCGATCTGTCGACGCTGCAGAAGGGTTATTACGGCGCCTCGATCATGCCGGTCGAGGTGCTGCTGGAGCTGCAGCGCCGTCTGCCCAACGTCAAGTTCTGGAACTTCTACGGCCAGACCGAGATCGCGCCGCTCGCGACCGTGCTGCGCCCGGAGGACCAGCTGCGCAAGGCCGGCTCGGCCGGCAAGCCGGTGCTGAACGTCGAGACGCGTGTGGTCAATACCGCGATGGAGGACGTCAGGGTCGGCGAGGTCGGCGAGATCGTGCACCGCTCGCCGCACCTGTTGTCCGGCTATTACAACGATCCCGTCAAGACCGCGGCGGCGTTCTCCGGCGGCTGGTTTCACTCCGGCGATCTCGCCACCGTCGATGAAGAGGGCCACATCACCGTGGTCGACCGCGTCAAGGACATGATCAAGACCGGCGGCGAGAATGTCGCGAGCCGCGAGGTCGAGGAGATGGTCTACCGCATCCCGGCGGTGTCCGAGGTCGCCGTCGTCGGCCTGCCCGATCCGCGCTGGATCGAGGCGGTCACTGCGATCGTCGTGGTCAAGAGCGGCGAGAAGCTCGACGAGGAGTCCGTGATCAAGCACTGCGCCGGCCAGATGGCGCATTTCAAGGTGCCCAAGCGGGTCATCTTCGTCGACGCGCTGCCCAAGAACCCGAGCGGCAAGCTGCTCAAGCGCGAGCTGCGCCAGCGCTTCGTCGGCGGCGAGACGCTCGACAAGGCGATCCAGAAGAATTTCGGGACGTGAGGGCGGGCGAAGTGGTGACGTCCCGGCTCGGCTCGAGCAGTCGTCGCGGCAGCACCGCGGCGTCGTCTAGCCGACGTCGCCGGCCAGCTTCCTGACATCGTCCGGTGTCCGTCCGAAGCGGCGGCGAAACGCGCGATGGAAGTAGGAGACGTCGTGAAATCCGGCAAGATGCGCGATCTCGATGATCTTGCGCGTGCGCAAATTTGGATTTCGAAGCAGCCGCTCGGCGCGCAGCAATCGCTGCTCCAGCACGAATCCGCTGTAGGTGATGCCGGCCTGCTCGAACAGCAACTGGATCGTGCGCGGGCTGACCCGGTGCGCGGCCGCAAGATCGGTGAGCGACAGCGCGGGGTTGCCCAGCTGCATCAGGATGTCGGATTTGAGGGTTTCGAAACGCGCCGCCGCAAAGCCACGCATGCGCGCTTCCTCGGCGACATCGCCGCGCGCTCCGATCATCAGCACGGCGAGGTCGAACAAATGCTGAGAGACGGCGTCGAGCTCCGCGGGCGCGAGCTTGTCGGCATAGGCATGCGCGAGATCGTAATATCGCAGGTACATCGACGTGATCGGATTGGCGCCGGGGATCGACTGCGCGATCAGGTCTTCGGCATTCGGGCACGCGCGCAGCAGCGCCTTGCGCGGCAGCAGCGCGGTCTGGAAATTTCCGTAGGCCGTCTGGGTGATGTGGGCGCCCTTGATCGAGGGATCGCCGATCGTGATGTCGCCCGCGGCGATCTCCAGCGGGCGTTTTCCCATGGTCCCGCTCAACGCCGAATTCGGCGACATCGTGATCACCAATTCGTCGTTCGTCCCCAGTGACACGAAAGACAGCGGCGTGCCGAACGAGGCCGAGAGTCTGAGGCGTGGAAGAATGGCCGGCGCAATGGTCCGGTGAACACGTCCTTCCCCGACCGGCACGAAATCGACGTTCGCCACCTGGCGGCAAAACTGCTCGCGCCATCTCTCATAGGCCTGGCCGTTCGGGTCGCCATCGAACGAGAGTTGAGGCTGGGTCATCGATCGAGAAGGAAAAGTTCGTTGCGATATGTCGCAGGTTGTATCTTCGGGCCGATGCGCCGCAAGCGGCAAAAGCGCCGGATTGCGTGAAAAGCCACTCGCGATGACGCATTGAGACCGCGACCAGGTGCCGCAGCCTGGCATGCCCGGATCGTAAAAGCAGTTGGCGCTGTGGCGTCCGTCCGGCGGCTGGCCTCAATACTTCTTCACCGCAGCCCCGAACGCGAGCCACAGCGCCATCGAAGCGAGGCCGAATCCGCCGAGCAGCAGGAAGGTCGGGGCGTAGCCGATCCACTCCGCGATCCAGCCGCCGAGCGCGGGGCTCAGGCTTGCGCCGACGCCCTGCACCGTGATGACGGCACCCTGGCCGAGATTGATGCGGCCGGTGCCGTTGAGCGAGCGGGCGACCATGCCGGGGACGGCAACCGTCTGGAGCCCGGTGCCGATGCCGTCGAGCACCTGCATCGGCACGACGCCCCACCATCCCGTGACGAAGAAGGCGAGGACGCCGCGGACCGGCAGGAACATGAAGGAGACGAGAATAATCGGCCAATAGTTGCGCTTGCTTGCCGCCTGCATCGCGATCAACGACGTCACGATCATCACGCCCTGTGCGATCACGATAGTGGTCGCGACGAAGCTCGGACCGTTGGCCTGGCCCTCGGCCACCGCCGCAAGTCCATAGAGCGGCACGATGGCGGCGTTGCCGAGATGGAACAGAGCGAGCGCCAGCGCCAGCACGAGCAGCGGCCTGTGCTTGAGCAGCATCGTGAGCGCGTCAGGCGCGCTGTCCGGATCGTCCTCCTTGCAGCCGCGCGCGGCGCGATCGTCGATCGTTTTCGCCGGGATCATCAGCACGCAGGCGATCGCGATGACCCCGAACAGGGCCGCCAGCGCGAACACGGAGACGTAACCGAATCTGTAGCCGAGATAGCCCGACAGTGCGGCGCCCACCATGTTGCCGGCATGGTTGAACGCCTGGTTGCGGCCGTTCAGCGCATTGAAGCCCTTTTGCCTGGCGATGCCGAGCGTGATGCCTGTTACCGCCGGCACGATAGCGGCGCTCGCGATCGATTGCGCGACTTGCGAGAAGGTCACCGCCCAGAAATTCTGCGAGATCAGGATGAGCGCGGATGCAAGAACGACGCAGATGCCGGGAATGACGACCCACAGGCGCTTGTTGCGGCTGGAATCGATGAAGCCGCCGATCGGCGTCGTGATCAGCATGCCCGCGACATTGCCGATCGTCATGGCGGTGCCGATCAATCCGCTCGCCCAGCCACGTTCCTGGAGGAATACGCCGACGAACGGCCCAATGCCCGACTGCATGTCGGCCATGAAGAAGTTGAGTGCAAACAGCGGCCAGATGCGGGGTGGGGAGGGGCGCGATGTCATCGAGACGCTGAACGTGTTCCTGCCGATCGATGGGGCTCGCGCAAAACTGATCGTGAAGGCCGGGCAATTGCGCCGGCATGGACCAGAACGTAACCTGCGTTGACAACGTTGGTTCCTCCCCACTTGCCCCGTGGGGCGATGTCACGTCCCTCCGTCCCGGCCTCTTTCGGATCCTGGCCATGCCCCTCTGGACCTGCGAAACCTGCGGCGCGCAATTCCCGGCCAGCGGCGATCCGCCCGCGTCCTGTCCGGTCTGCGAGGACGAACGGCAATTCGTCGGCTGGAAAGGCCAAACCTTCCTCACCCGCGAGGCGTTGGCGGAACGCCACGGCGTCGTCTGGCGCGACGATCTCGGCCTGAGCGGCCTTGCACTCGAGCCGAGCTTCGCCATCGGTCAGCGCGCCCTGCTCGTGCCGCTCGCAGACGGCTGCGTGATGTGGGACTGCGTGCCGCTGGCAACGCCGGAGGCGATCGCGCATGTGCRCTCGCTCGGCGGACTGAAGGCGATCGCGATCTCGCATCCGCATTATTATGGCGCGCTCGCCGACTGGAGCGAGGCTTTCGGCGGTATCCCGGTTTATCTGCACGCGGATGACCGCGAATGGGTGACGCGACCGCACGCGTCGATCGTGCACTGGACCGGCGACAGCCATCGCATCTCCGACGACCTAGTGCTGCTGCGCAGCGGCGGCCATTTCGCCGGTGCGACCATGCTGCACTGGCGGCAGGGTGCGGACGGCAAGGGGGCGCTGCTCACCGGCGACATCGCGCAGGTGACGATGGACCGCCGCTTCGTCAGCTTCATGTACTCCTACCCGAACTACATGCCGCTCAATGCCGCCGCGGTGCGGCGGATCGCCGGCGTTGTCGAGCCCTTCGCCTTCGATCGCATCTATGGCGCCTGGTGGGGGCGCAACATCGCCACCGGGGCCAGGGCCGCGTTCGCGGCGTCTGTCGCGCGCTATCTGGCAGCCATCGCCTGAGCCGGCGAGCCAACCAGATTTATCTTGCCGCCCGCTAATATATGTACTATTTGTACAGTTATTAAGCGTGGCGCAATGATGCGTGAACGGCCCGGCATGATCGATGCATCGCCATTTCAGCGGCGCGTTCTGCGGCCGCGTGAGCGGGAGTTCGTCCCATGACGGCGCAGCGCGACTACGAGATCTTCGAGGCCGGCGACGTCACGCTCCAGTCCGGAGCCATCTTCCCCTCGATGAAGCTCGCCTACAAGACGTACGGCGCCCTGAGC
>NZ_JBFUES010000634.1:0-4536 GCF_056403875.1 Bradyrhizobium sp. P2_E8 | reverse complement strand
GTTCGTGTCTAGCGGGGGGCATTCTTAGGCAACCCTCTCGGCTTCGAGCTTCTTGAAGTGTTCTTTGAGCGCCGACTTCCTAGCAACCCACTTGTTGCCGATCTTGAAGCCGGGCAGTTGGCCAGTTTCCAGCATGTAATTCGCCTGTCGCGCATCCCTATCAATTTCCTTTCCGATCGATTTGGCTCCCCAAATCAGATCCAATGCCAGGGTGTCATCCGCCGTCATCCAAAATGCTCCGAGTATGAGGCATGAGGAGCGTTTCTYCTCATTTCTGAGCACATACCTACAACGCAACCGATCGCTTGACAAGAGGAATGAGGAGTATTATTCCTCTTGGCCGGAGCAAATGGGTGCAAAATGTTGCAATTTGGTGCGAAGGACATCGCTGAACGAATATTAAGGCCCGGTGAGGAGCTGCAGGCAGCCATGGACCGCGTCAAGAGTTGGACGGTAGAGGGTCTGCTTGAAACGTCGGAGGACAAAAATCCCGGTAGGGGCCGCGCAAGACAGTACTCAGCCGAGAGCCTGGCGACCGCCATATTGATCGAGACGCTGAGCGTCAGACTTGGGATGCCCGCTCGCGACGTGAAAAATAGATTTCACTTGCTCATCCTGAAGCAGCACATTCTACGGGCTCAGAAGCAGTTCGTTCTGCTGGGGTTGCGGGGAGGAAGGCAAAATGAAGCCAGTATAAGCCCCCCTCTCACTGCGACAGAGCTTGCCAAGGAGCTTCGGGATACGCCGCGCGAGGTGTGGGTGGTGCTCGACCTTTCCATTTTAAAAAAGAAGTTAGCGCCGGAGATTTAGAACATGCCTACGGTCCGCAAACGCAAGCTTCCCTCCGGCCTAATCCGCTGGCAAGCCACCTATGTCGATGGTGCCGGAAATCGGCGCGCGAAGCTGTTCGAGCGTAAAAGCGACGGCGAGGCGTGGCTCGTAGAAACCAGCCACGATCTGAAGCGCGGGCTTCATACGCCAGCCGGCGTCTCGCCCACCGTCAAGGAAGCGGGCGCGCTGTGGATCAAAAGGTGCAACGAAAAGGGCCTCGAGCAAACCACTGTCCGAGGGTACGAAGAACACACCGACTTGCATATCTATCCATTCATCGGCGTCAAAAAGCTGTCGGAACTGACGGCGCCGGCCATCAACGCCTACGCGGACTTACTGCGGGAGGGGGGACGATCGGCCGAAATGGTCCGCCGGGTTATACGGTCGCTCGGTGGCATCTTTCGGGAAGCGCAGCGGCGTGGCCTTTGCTCGGTTAACCCAACAGTGGGAATCGATCTTCATTTGCCAGGCCGCGAAGATCCCAGGCCGGACATTCCCAGCAAGTCCGAGCTTCAGGCGATCATCAACGCCGCCCACGGACGTTGGAGGCCGCTGATATTGGTCGCCATATTCTGCGGATTGCGCGGCAGTGAGCTGCGAGGTCTCCGGTGGGCAGATGTCGACTTCGAGGCGCGGGAAATTCACATCCGCCAGCGCGCTGACGCCTTCCATAAGATCGGCAGGCTGAAATCAAAGTCGGGTTATCGGTCTATCCCCATGCCGCCGATCGTTGCCAGTGCGTTGCGTGAGTGGAAACTCGTTTGCCCGAAGCGCGAAACCGGCAAAAAGGATGCTGCTGGCGAGCCGGTGAGGGGGCTCGAGCTCGTGTTTCCCTCCGGTGCCGGGAAATGCGAATCGCACAGCAATATCGTCAAGCGTGGCTTTGAGCCACTCCAGATTGCTGCTGGCGTAGCCGATATCAGGCCGGCCTTGGACAAGGCCGGCAAACCCGTCCTGGACGAGGCCGGAGAACCGAAGATGACCGCGGAGCCCAGGTATGGGCTTCATGCCTTACGGCATGCGGCGGCATCCCTCTGGATCGAGCAGGGACTTAACCCGAAGCGGATCCAGACGCTAATGGGTCACGCCACAATTCAGATGACATTCGATACCTACGGTCATCTATTCAAGGATAACGATGCTGATCAGCGGGCGGCTGAAGACATCCAGGTTCGGCTACTCGGCAGGTAGGCGCAACGCCACCGCAACACGGGGCGCCTAAGCTATTGATTTGGTTCATCTCGAAAGAGATTTCGATTCCGAGGGTCGGAGGTTCGAATCCTTCCGAGCGCGCCAAGCTGTTGGCGGAAATCCATGGTATCCCCAAGCAATTGATGGAATTGACATTTTCGTTGAAATGCCCAGGGGGACCTCGACGTCCTCCGAAGGGGGTGCCGGTTCCGCCAGAGCCGCCACCGACATCAGCCAGGATAAGACCCAAGGCTCCACGGCCGCTGGTCGGCATGGATCGCGGCACATCCCCCGGTGCTCAGGACTTCCTCCGATACAGGACGAACCGGGTTGATTCTTCCGTACGTTCGAACTGGTCCAAAAGGATGCGCTCGGACATTTCCTTCAGCCAATCGTACTGATAGGTCGCGTCGCGCTCTAAAATGAAATGGTCAGCCTCGGCAAAGCTGCGAGCGACATGTTCCGGGCTGAACGTATCTCGGAAGGGGAGGAAGTAGCTCTTGGGTGCTCTGCCCAGGGCCACAAGAACAAGCCAATCGTGGTCGGACAATAGCAGCATGCGACCATCGCGTGGCACGACCTTGTTGACCAGATCGATATCGCTGCTATCGAGCGAGATCCGAGCCTCTCCCGCCCCTCGTCCCAACTTCAGTCTCGCGATGCTTGGATATTGCAAGTACGACCGCAGCCCGATCGGCACGCTCTGTTGTCTATCCTGCGCGCTCAGCAGCACCACAACCGAGATCGCTGCTGTTGCCGCCAACGACAACGCGGGGGCGAGTTGCGAAGTCGTTTGGCCGAGGACGACGCGGAATGCAGATCGACACCACCAAGCGCAAACCGCAAGATAAGCAAAGGCGTTTTGTTGCCAAACCGCGTCAAGTGACCGATTCATCCACTTCGCCATGAACACCAGTGCGACGAGAGAAAGTACAAGAAGATACGCGCGCTCGACGCTACGCCAGTTGGCCCACGTTGCGGCAACGCTAACAATTGTGCCGATGGCCATCGCCGGCAAGATCAGCTGGTAAATCGTCCCAAATCCGGGACGCCAGTTCATCGTCACTCCCACCCAATTCGAGACGCTGTGCAGCCCGATTGGCGCGAGAAAGGCATGCAGGAAGTCCATCGAAAGAACGGCCGGACCGAAGGCAGCGACGAACAACGCGATCAGGATCGCGATGGATAGTCCGGTGAATGCCGCGATCTCCCAAGGCCAGCGTTTCTCGAACAGCCGCACCGACAATGCCGCGCAGCCCACGGCCCAAGTATAGATCCCCGTCTCGGTGTTCCAGAAGATCGAGCCGGCACAGACGGCGGACATCGCCACCAATAACCGGCCTGAAGGTTGCGCCAGGTAATGCGCAAGGATGCCAGAGGCAATGAACACGAACATGTACCGAATGGCGAGAGCAGACGGTGCGCTGAGCGCTTCGCCGTCGCCAAATTGACAGACTACAAGAAACGTGACCGCCAGGAGAAACGGCAGTGCTCTGCTCTGGAAGAAGTCGCGCAGCACCCAATAAGCCGATAGGTGATAGATCGCGAGACATGCAGCAACGAACCCAATGTAACGTAGATACAGAACGTTTGTGTCAGCGCGGAGCAGTTGACCAAATAAGTAGGACGGTCCGTATCCGTAGAAGGACAGGAAGTCGCGGCCAGGCACCAGGCCATCAGTAAATTGATAGAGCGCCGGCCCAACCAGATACGATACGGCGTGAGCATTGGCGGCGGCCATCCCAGCCAAACGTTGCACGCTCGCAGGTAGGGTAAGGGCGAGCAATGCCGTGATCAGCACAGCGTCAATCCATCCAAACTCAAATAATTTGATCGACTGGAGCGCCGGGGCGCCCTTGATGCTGATTTGGGCCCGGATGCGTGTCACAAAGGGAATGAAGATCGCTGCGACCGAGAGGGCCAGCGCGATCATCTCAGGTTTTTGCTGGAATGCAGCCTGGAGAAATGCCTCGAGTGCCAAGACAATTGCCAGTGCCGAGACGGCGAACAGGATCAGCGAACGGCCTTCAAAGAACTTCCTGAGCCTGAGCGCTGCGAAGGCTGAGGCGATGCCGAACACGTAGAACAAGACATAGAAGATTTTCTCAGCACGCTTGACTGCTGCAGTGTCCGAAAAACCTGATTCGACGACCGGGAAGTCCTGAGCGAGATTTGCGCCTAGGTCCAGCTTCGTGGCGTTCAAGATCAGATAGGCAAGGATGCCGGCCGCAATAGCGCCGACACATGCGCCCCACGCCGCAAAACTCTGAAACCCCCAAAGGCTGAGCTCTGATTCTGTCGCTGGCTTGATAAGACGTGAAATCCTGATCGCGGGACCTCCCGCCATTGTTTTTGCCTTCATTTCGGTGCCCCAACCCGATGTTGTCGGCGTCACGATAGCTCGCCCCGCTGCCGGGTCGCTACCCCTTTCGTCGGCGGCTCCTGGAACTCGGAAGCAGCTGCGTAACATTGCCCCATGGAATCCGCCGAACATTGCTTCGGTGCTCTGAGCAC
>NZ_JBFUES010000633.1:0-4539 GCF_056403875.1 Bradyrhizobium sp. P2_E8 | reverse complement strand
CGGCGATCATCCTGAACGACCGTATGTTCGAGCCGATCGCGGACGAGAGCAACAAGATCGGCGTGCTCGGCCACGGTTTCACCGCGGGCGGTCACCCCGTCGGCTCGGCCATTGCGCTGGAAAACCTTAAGATCATCGAGGAGCGCGGCCTGGTTGCGCATGCCGCCGAACTCGGCGCCTACATGCAGGGCAAGCTGCGTGAGCTTGCCAGCCACCCGCTGGTCGGCGAGGTCCGCGGCGTCGGCATGATCGCAGCGCTCGAGCTCGTGATCGACAAGCAGCGCAAGACGGCAGCAGCGACACCCGGCGCCGTCGGCGGCATTGCCAGCCGCATGCTCCAGGAGCGCGGTGTGATCTCCCGCAACATGCTCGATGCCATCGCCATCTGCCCGCCGCTGATCGTCACGAAGAGCCAGATCGACGAGCTGGTGGCGGCGATATCGGGCGTGCTGAACGACATGAAGGCGGAAGTGGCGAAGCTGACGCCGGCGTAGGATCGAGCGTGTCGGTGTGGCCGGAGGAGCCGACCACATCCACCGGTGTCGTCCTGGCGTAAGCCAGGACACATACCGCGTGATTCATCGATGGGGATGGTAGGAGTACCGGGCGGCGAGTCTTCGCCAAAAGCCTCCCTGGGGTATCGCGACGAGCGCTGGGCGCTCGCGCGGGGGTCCTGGCTTTCGCCAGGACGACCGCGGGGAGGGACCACGCGCCTAAGCCCGCTGGACCCCGATCACGCGGCCTTTCTCGATCGCGAGCGCCAGCTCGCCGCGCTTGAGCTTCAGTGCGGCATCGCCGAACAGCTCGCGGCGCCAGCCGCGTAGCGCCGGCACGTCGGCCTCGTCACTGGCTGCGATCTCCTCGAGATCGTCGACGGTCGCGATCACCTTGCTTGCGACCGCATGGCGCTCCGCGGTCATCCGCAGCAGGACCTTCAAGAGCTCGACGATGGCTGCACCGTTCGAATTGTTGCGGGGCTTCTCCAGCTTCGGCAGCGTGGAGTGATCCCGCGCCAGGCCGCGCTCGACCGCGGCGACGATGTCCGCGCCCCATTTGGATTTCTCAAAACCCTTCGGCACCGAGCGCAGATGGGCGAGCTTCTCCAGCGTGTTCGGCGCATGCGTTGCGATATCGCTGATGGCTTCATCGCGCAGCACGCGGCCGCGCGGCACGTCGCGGCTCTGCGCCTCCTGCTCGCGCCAGGCCGCGACCTCCATCAGCACCGCGAGATCCTTCGGCTTGCGCACCCGCGTCTTCAGCCGCTCCCAGGCGCGCTCGGGGTGGAAGTCGTAGGTGCGGGGCGAGGTCAGAACCTCCATCTCGATCGAGACCCATTCGCTGCGGCGGCGCTTCTTCAGGTCGGCATCGAGGGCCGCGAAGACGTCGCGCAGATGCGTGACGTCGGACACCGCGTAATGCATCTGCTCCTTGGTCAGCGGCCGGCGCGACCAGTCGGTGAAGCGGTGGGTCTTGTCCGGGCGGTGGCCGGTGACCTTCTCGACCAGGGCGTCATAGGCGATGCTGTCGCCATAGCCGAGCACCATGGCCGCGACCTGGGTGTCGAACACCGGGTGCGGAATGATATTGGCCTGGTGCCAGATGATCTCGATGTCCTGCCGGGCGGCATGGAATACCTTCAGCACGCCCTCGTTGCCCATCAGCTCGAAGAACGGCTTGAGGTCGATGCCCTCGGCGAGGGTGTCGATGACGATCGCTTCCTCGGGGCTGGCCATCTGCACCACGCACAACAGCGGGTAATAGGTGGTTTCGCGCAGGAACTCGGTATCGACTGTAATGACGGGGTGCTTGGCCAACCGGCTGCAGGCAGCCGCGAGGTCAGCGGTGGTGGTAATCAAATCCATGAACGGCCCATGACACTTGATATCAGCCGTTCTGCCGAAAGCGCTGTGATGTCAAGGGGCTCTAAGCGAATTCGAGCCTTGCATCGGGCCGGAATCGCCTGTTTCCGACGAAATTCCTATTCGTAGCGGACCCGGTTCGAGGATTTGCGGGCGCAGGGCAGCGCCACCACGACCACGCACATGGCGACCAAGGCCAGTCCCAGGAACTCGAAAACCAACAGATCCACGGCAAAATCCCCCGACAGAACCGTTAGACTTGTCGGGAGTGCGTTGAGGGTCTGTTAATTGTCGTGGTTACCGGCGGCGGGCCGGGCCGGATGGTGGACGGGGGGTTAATGGCGCGGACGACCGCCATCACGTCATCAGTTTCGGCAAGGCGGCGGCGAGGGCGTCCACGGCAGCGCGGACCTTTAGCGGCATCCGTGGCGACCGTGGCCACAGGGCGTGGCAGTCGTACAGGAATTCCGGCTGGCCCCCGAAGAGACCGACCAACGCGCCGTTGTTGAGGCGTTCGCGGACCAGCCAGTAGGGTAGCCAGGCGAGCCCCATGCCCTGTGTCGCGGCATCCGCGATCGCCTCGAGATCGTCGAGTCTCAGCCTGCCGGCGGGCATGATCTCGCGCGGGGACTGGCCGTCCCGCGGAAACAGCCAAGGCCGGACGCGCCCGGAGCGGCGATAGATGATCGCCTGGTGGGCGGCGAGATCGTCGATCGATTTCGGCTTGCCATGGGCGCGCAAATAGGACCGCGCGCCGCACATCACCATTCGCTGGCGAGCGATGCGCCGCGCAGTCAGGCCGGATTCGTCGTCGAGATCGCCGGTCCGGATCGCAAGATCGTAGCCGGCCCCGACGATGTCAGCGATCGGATCGCCGAAGGAGAGATCGAGTTCGAGATGCGGATATCTGCGTGCAAGCTTCATCAGCAGGGGAGCGACGCAGTGCCGTCCCAGCAGGGCGGGCATGGTCACGCGCAGCTTGCCGCGCGGTTCGGATAGCTCGTCGAACACGGCGGCGTCGGCAGCTTCGGCCTCGCTGAGCACCGCACGGCAGCGCTCGTAATAGGCCTGGCCAGCTTCGGTCGGGCTCTGACGACGCGTGGTACGGTTGAGAAGGCGCACGCCGAGGCGCCCCTCAAGGAAGCGCACATGCTTGCCGACCATTGGTCCCGACATCTCGAAGGCATCGGCCGCAGCCGCGAACGAGCCAAGTTCGACGGCCCTGACGAACACGGCCATGCTGGTCAGGCGGTCCATATTGAAAACTCCTGGTTTCGACTGTTTGCTTGTTTGGGTGATTTATCCGCCTCCACGGGACCGGCATAGCTCCATTCAGTTCAACTGATTTGGAGTATGTCCATGACCCGCGCCGTTCGCTTTCACCGGCATGGCGGTCCCGAGGTGCTGCGCATCGAGACCGTCGACGTTCCACCGCCGGCAATGGGCGAGGTGCAGATCCGGGTCCGGGCACTCGGTCTCAACCGCGCGGACGCGTTGCTGCGGAGGGGCACGTATATCGAGTCCGCGAAATTTCCGTCCGGCCTTGGTCTGGAGGCGGCCGGCACCGTCGAGGCCGTCGGCGAAGGCGTGGCCGGTTTTGCGCCGGATGACATTGTGAGCATCGTGCCGCCGCTGTCGATGGTGCGATGGCCGGCCTATGCCGAGCTTGCGACGTTTCCGGCCGAGCTCGTCGTGATGCATCCGCCCGAGCTTGGCTTCGAGGTCGCCGCTGCGGTATGGATGCAATATCTGACGGCCTACGGCGCACTGGTCGACATCGCCGGAGTTGGACGAAGGGACGTCGTCGCCATCACGGCGGCATCGAGCAGCGTCGGGCTTGCGGCCATCCAGATCGCGAACCGGATCGGCGCTGTCCCGGTCGCCCTGACGCGGACCTCGACGAAACGTCGCGCCTTGCGCGATGCCGGCGCCGCCCACGTGATCGCCTCGGATGAGGAAGACATCGGAGCGCGGCTCACGGAGATTGCCGGTCCAGACGGCGTCCGGGTGGTGTTTGACGCCGTCGGCGGTCCCGCTTTCGAGCCGCTGACTGCGGCGATGTCACGGGGCGGAATCTTGATCGAGTACGGCGGGCTGAGCCCCGAGCCGACACCGTTTCCGCTCTTCAACGTGTTGACCAAGAGCCTAGTCCTGCGCGGCTACCTCGTGCACGAGATCATCCGCGACCCCGCGCGCCTTGCGCGGGCGAAGGCGTTCATCCTCAAGGGGCTGTCGGACGGCACGTTGAAGCCTGTTATCGCCAGGACGTTCCGGTTCGAGGAGATCGTCGAGGCGCATCGCTTCCTCGAGTCGAACGATCAGTTCGGCAAGATCGTGGTGACGATCTGAGGGCCGTAGGGTGGGTTAGCCCTGCGACTGCGCGAAGCGCAGTTCGCTCGGCGTAACCCACCACTGTCGATATCCGCGGGGGCAGAAGCGGTGGATTACGCCCGCGGATGCGCTTCGCGCAGCCGCGGGCTAATCCACCCTACGTAGCCGCGAAGCCCCTTACGGCAGCTTCAGCGACGTTTCCGCGTTGTACGGCTTGAGCGTCTCGTCGGCGGCCTTCTGGGCGGCGATGAGGGCCTCCTTCGGCTGCTTCTTGCCGTTGAGGACCAGCATCACCTCGTCCTCGAGGTTCTTGCGCACCGGCACGGTCTTGTAGGTCGCGAACCAGGGC
>NZ_JBFUES010000632.1:0-4545 GCF_056403875.1 Bradyrhizobium sp. P2_E8 | reverse complement strand
GATCACGCGGTATGGGTCCCGGCCTTCGCCGGGACGACGCAGGAGAAATATCTCAGCGCTTCTTGCGCAGGCGCACGACCATGTCGATGCGCGAAATCTCGTAACCCTCGGGCACCTCCGGCATCTTGGACAAGGCCAGATGCGGATCCTCGATGTCGACCAGCTCATGGCTGTTCTCGAGGTAATAGTGGTGGTGGGTGGTGACGTTGGTATCGAAATAGGTCTTGGTGCCGTCGACACTGACCTGACGGAGCAGGCCGGCGTCGGTGAGCTGGTTCAGCGTGTTGTAGACGGTCGCCAGCGACACCGGAACCTTGGCCAGCGTGGCTTCCTCGTACAGCATTTCCGCCGTAAGGTGGCGCGCACCCTTGCCGAACAGGAGCCAGCCCAGCGCCATGCGCTGGCGCGTCGGACGGAGCCCGGCGGACTGGAGCATTTCGTTAACGTCGTGCCACGGGCAGCCGGTCAAAGCCGGCTGGCGGCCGGACAGGAGGGCTGCGGCATGGACGTCATCGTCGTGGCGGGGCGCGGTATTCTCGCTCATTTCCAGATTTCGGGCACGCGTGAACAGTATCTATCTGCAATATAAGAACAGATAGATGCAGATGCAAGTTTCTCGCAACTAGAGAGGTTCTAATCAGACTGGAACCGAGCGAGCCGCCCGTCATTTTACCTTCATGACAGCGCTTTGCCACCGAAATGGCCTGTGTTAGAGAGCGCGCGGTTCCGCTTAGCCGATTTTGGTGCATCCGGGCATCGAGGCCCGGTCCGCAGTCCATCCGCGGCTTGTGGGAGTTGCGCCTGACGATGGCTCCTGGCGTTGCTCCCCGACCGGGACGGGGCCCACTTTTCGCCAAAAAACGTCGCTCAATCGGACTTTGAACAGAGGCTCATGCATGCTGAACAGGCGCAACGGTTACGAATACGAAGATCTGCTGGCGTGTGCCCGCGGCGAGATGTTCGGCCCGGGCAATGCCCAGCTGCCGCTGCCGCCGATGCTCATGTTCGACCGCATCACGGACATCAACGACAATGGCGGCGAGTTCGGCAAGGGGCTGGTGCGTGCCGAGCTCGACGTGAAGCCCGACCTCTGGTTCTTCGGCTGCCATTTCAAGAACGATCCGGTGATGCCCGGCTGCCTCGGCCTCGATGCGCTGTGGCAAATGGTCGGCTTCTACCTGGGCTGGAGCGGCGGCGAAGGTCGCGGTCGTGCGCTTGGCCTGAACGAGCTGAAGTTCAGCGGCCAGGTGCTGCCCGAGGCCCGCAAGGTTGTGTACAACGTCGATATCAAGCGCGTGATGCGGTCAAAGCTCGTGCTCGGTATTGCCGACGGGTGGATTTCGGTCGACGACCAGATTATCTATCGCGCGAAGGACCTGAAGGTCGGCCTGTTCAAGCAGGGCACGAGCCTGGGCTGAACGCATCACAAAGAAAGACAACGATTTAGGCGAGGCTGTCATGAGGCGGGTTGTGGTCACCGGGATGGGCATCGTCTCGTCCATCGGAAACAACACCCAGGAAGTGCTTGCGAGCCTTCACGAGGCGAAGTCGGGCATTTCGCGGGCTGAGAAATATGCCGAGCTCGGCTTCCGTTCGCAGGTGCAGGGTGAGCCTACGCTCGATCCTTCGACAGTGGTCGATCGCCGCGCCATGCGTTTCCTCGGCCAGGGCGCAGCGTGGAATCACGTCGCGATGGAGCAGGCGATCCAGGATTCCGGTCTAGGGCCCGACGAAGTCTCCAACATCCGCACCGGCATCATCATGGGCTCCGGCGGCCCGTCCGCCCGGACCATCGTCGAATCCGCCGACATCACCCGCACCAAGGGGCCGAAGCGCGTCGGACCGTTTGCCGTGCCGAAGGCGATGTCCTCCACGGCCTCGGCGACGCTCGCGACCTGGTTCAAGATCAAGGGCGTCAACTATTCGATCTCCTCGGCCTGCGCGACGTCGAACCACTGCGTCGGCAATGCCTATGAGACGATCCAGATCGGCAAGCAGGACGTCATCTTCGCCGGCGGCTGCGAGGAGCTCGACTGGTCGCTGTCGGTGCTGTTCGACGCCATGGGCGCGATGTCCTCGAAGTACAACGACACGCCCGCCACGGCGTCGCGTCCCTACGACGTCAACCGCGACGGCTTCGTCATCGCCGGCGGCGCCGGCGTGCTGGTGCTGGAAGAGCTCGAGCATGCCAAGGCGCGCGGCGCGCGCATCTATGGCGAGATCGTCGGTTATGGCGCGACGTCCGATGGCTACGACATGGTCGCGCCTTCCGGCGAGGGTGCCGAGCGCTGCATGCGCATGGCGATGTCGACGGTGAAGACCAAGGTCGACTACATCAATCCGCATGCGACCTCGACGCCGGCCGGCGATCCGCCGGAGATTGACGCGCTCCGTCGGGTGTTCGGAAGTGGCGAGAAGTGCCCGCCGATCTCGGCGACCAAGGCGCTGACCGGCCATTCGCTGGGCGCCACCGGCGTGCAGGAGGCGATCTATTCGCTGCTGATGATGAACAACGGCTTCATCTGCGAGAGCGCGCACATCCAGGAGCTCGATCCCGTGTTCGCGGACATGCCGATCGTGCGCAAGCGCATCGACAACGTCAAGATCGGCACCGTGCTGTCGAACTCCTTCGGCTTCGGTGGCACCAACGCCACGCTGGTGTTCAGCCGGCTGGATGTGTGACGTTACTATCGGCGACTGGTGATTGTTTCGTCATGGCCGGGCTTGTCCCGGCCATCCACGTCTTGGCCTGAGGCTCGGAAGAACGTGGATGCCCGGGACGAGCCCGGGCATGACGAAGAGCGGAGAATGGTGGGCAATGGAAGGTTTGATGAAGGGCAAGCGCGGTCTGATCATGGGCATCGCCAATGATCATTCGATCGCGTGGGGCATGGCGAAGACGCTGCATGCCCACGGCGCCGAGCTTGCCTTCACCTTCCAGGGCGATGCCTTGGGCAAGCGCGTCAAGCCGCTGGCGGAGCAGCTTGGTGTGGATCTGGTGCTGCCGTGCGACGTCGAGGACATCGCCAGCGTCGATGCCACCTTCGCCGCGCTCCGCGAAAAGTGGGGCCGGCTCGATTTCGTGATCCATGCGATCGGCTTCGCCGACAAGAACGAGCTGAAGGGCCGCTACGCCGACACCAGCCGCGAGAATTTTTCGCGCACCATGGTGATCTCCTGCTTCTCGTTCACGGAGGTCGCAAAACGCGCCGCCGAGCTGATGACGGAGGGCGGCAGCATGATCACGCTGACCTTCGGCGCCTCGGAGCGCGCGATGCCGAACTACAATGTGATGGGCGTGGCCAAGGCGGCGCTGGAAGCTTCCGTGCGCTACCTCGCCTCCGATTTCGGACCGCGCGGCATCCGCGTCAACGCGATCTCCGCCGGTCCCATCCGCACGCTCGCCGGCTCCGGCATCGGTGAGGCGCGCGCGATGTTTGCCTTCATGCAAAAACATTCGCCGCTCCGCCGCGGCGTCACGCTCGACGAGCTCGGCGGCTCGGCGCTGTACCTGCTGTCGGAACTCTCCGGCGGCGTGACCGGCGAGATCCACTACGTCGATTCCGGCTACAACATCGTCTTGATGCCGAGGCCGGACGATCTGAAGCCGTCGGAATAGGATCCTTCCGTAGGGTGGGCAAAGCGAAGCGTGCCCACCTCTTCCGTCGCTCTCGTCGAGAGAGGTGGGCATGGCGCAAGAGCGCCTTTGCCCACCCTACGATCTCCGGTCTAACCCGCCGCGATCTTCTCCGCGCGCTGAAATGCAGGCCGCGCCATGCAGCGCGCCAGATAGGCATCGAAGGCCGGGCGCGACGGCACCATCTTGAACAGGCGCACCGCGTAGTTCAGGCCGGAGCCGATCGTGACGTCGGCGGCGGAAAACTCCTCGCCGAGAATCCACGGCCCCTCGGCGAGCGCAGCTTCCAGCACGTCGAACACCTGCGTCGCGCTGCCCCACGCCGCCGTCGAGGTCGCGATCTCGATCTTGGTGAAGATCTGGATGATGGCGGGCTCGATGCAGCCCGGGGAGAAGAACAGCCATTGCAGATAGCGCGCACGGCGCGGATCGGTCACGGCGGGCGCAAGCTTCGTCTCGGGATAGCGGTCGGCGATATAGGCGCAGATCGCCGCGGCCTCGCCGAGCGCAGCGTCTCCGTCGCTGAGCGCTGGCACCTTGCCCATCGGATTGACCTTCAAATAGTCCGGCGCCTTCTGCGCACCGGTCGAGATGTCGGTCAGCACGCGCTCATAGGGCAGGCCGCTCTCTTCCATCAGCCAGAGCGTCGTGAACGAGCGAGAACGGGGCGACCAGTAGAGCTTGATCATGGCGGAATTCCTTTATTGCCGGAGCAGTTGGGGTAGCGTCTTGTCGAGGCTTGTCGTCAGCAGCGTGCGGACACCATCGCGCAGCGCCTGGTTGCCCGCCACCTCATTGGCAGAAGCCGGAAAAGCCGTCTCATCCAATTCCTTGTTGGGGCCGCTGATCGGGTTGATCCCGATCAAGCGTGACATCATGGGTTCGTCATTCGTTGACCATTCGTTGAC
>NZ_JBFUES010000631.1:0-4553 GCF_056403875.1 Bradyrhizobium sp. P2_E8 | reverse complement strand
GCTTCAGACCGAACACACCGCAGAACGACGACGGCACGCGGATCGAACCGACGCCGTCGGTACCGATCGCGATCGGCCCACAGCCGGCGGCAACACCCGCCGCCGCGCCGCCGCTCGACCCACCGCTGGTGCGATCGAGGCGCCAGGGATTGCGTGTCGTACCAGTGACCGGACTGTCGGCCGTCAGCTTGTAACCGGACTCGCAGGTCGTGGTCTTGCAGGTGATGATCGCGCCGGATGCCTTCAGCGCCGAGACCACGGCGGCATCGACCTCGGGCACGAACGCCTTGTTCATCGGCGAGCCGGCATAGGCCGGCACGCCCGCGACGAAGACGAGATCCTTGATCGTGACCGGTACACCAGCGAGCGCCCCCTTGGCCTCTCCCGCACGCATCTCCCTGGTGAGACGGTCAGCATCCGCCCTCGCCTGCTCGTACATCGGCGTCACCACCGCGTTGCAGGCTTCGCTCGTCGCTTGAAGCGCAGCGATGGTGTCGTCGACGACATCGCGCGGGGTAAACGCCTTGCGCCGGTAGCCGGCCATGATCTCGGTTGCAGAAAGCGCGCCGAGGCCAGTCGGCGCCGGCGGGAAGGCCGTTCGGCCGGAACCATCAGTCATCATCAACCCTAAGAAGCTAGCTGAGCGCCGCGTCGACGGCGCGCTTGGCCATGACCGTGACGAGATGCGCCCGGTAATCGGCCTCGGCATGGATGTCGGAGGTGAGGCCGTCGGTGTCGATCTTGATCGCCGCGATTGCGGATGGATCAAAATTCTCCGATAGCGCCGCCTCCATCGGCGGCACCCGAAACACKCCCGGCCCAGCGCCGGTGACGGCGACGCGGACACCATCGACGAATTTCGCGACGAAGACGCCGACCAGCGCATAGCGCGACGCCGGTGCCTTGAATTTCGCGTAGCCCGCCCTCAGCGGCACCGGGAAGCGGATCGCTGTGATGATCTCGCCGGGTTCAAGCGCCGTCTCGAACAGACCAAGGAAGAATTTGTCTGCAGCGATCTCGCGCGTGCTGGTGACGATGGTGGCGCCGAGGCCAAGAACGCCGGCCGGATAGTCGGCCGCCGGATCGTTGTTCGCGACCGATCCGCCGATCGTGCCGCGGCTGCGCACGGCGGGATCGCCGATCATCGAAGCCAGCGCCGCGAGCCCCGGGATTTTCGTCTGCACGAGCTTCGAGGCCGCGACCACCGCATGCGGCGTCATCGCGCCGATGGTGATCGTCGCACCGTCGTCGGTGATACCTTTGAGACCTCCGAGCTTCGACAGATCGACCAGCGCGACCGGGCTGGCCAGCCTCTGCTTCAGCGTCGGGATCAGCGTCATGCCGCCGGCGACGAGCTTGCTGTCCTCGATCGAGGTCAGCAGTTTTGCCGCCTCGGGGATCTGGGCAGGCTGATGATAGGCAAACGGTTTCATTGTTGTCCTCCCTATTCCGCGGCGACCGGCAGCGATGCGTTCTGAAGCAGGCGCCAGATCCGGTTCGGCGTCGCCGGCATGTCGACATGGGTGACGCCAAGATGCGACAGCGCATCGACCACCGCATTGATGACGGCGGCCGGCGAGCCGATGGTGCCGACCTCGCCGCAGCCCTTCACGCCCATCGGCGTGTGCGTGCAGAGCGTGGAGTGGGTCGCGACCTTCATCATCGGCAGATGATCGGCGCGCGGCATGCAGTAGTCCATCAGCGAGCCCGACAGCAGCTGGCCCGAGCCTTCGTCGTAGACCGCGTTCTCGAACAGCGCCTGGCCGACACCCTGCACGATGCCGCCGTGCAACTGGCCTTCCACGATCATCGGGTTGATGACCGTGCCGACGTCGTCCACCGCCGTGTAGTTCACGAGAGTCACCGTGCCCGTCTCCGGATCGACCTCGACCTCGGCGATGTGGCAGCCGCCGGGATAGGTGAAGTTGACGGGATCGTAATAGGCCTGCTCCTCCAGTCCCGGCTCCAGCACTTCGAGCGGATAATTGTGCGGCACATAGGCCGCGCCCGCGATCTCCTCGAACGTCTTGGCGCGGTCCGTGCCTGCCACCGAGAACTTGCCGGCCTCGAATTGAATGTCCGCCTCGGCCGCTTCGAGCAAATGGGAAGCGATCTTCTTGCCCTTGGCGATCACCTTGTCGGTCGCCTTGGACAAAGCGGCGCCGCCGACCACCAGGGAACGCGAGCCGTAAGTGCCCATGCCGAACTGGACGCGATCGGTGTCGCCGAACACGATGTCGACATTCTCGAAGGATACGCCGAGCTTGTCCGAGACGATCTGCGCGAACGTCGTCTCGTGGCCCTGGCCGTGATTGTGCGTGCCGATCATGACCGTCACCTGGCCGGTCGGATGCACGCGCACCGTGGCGCTCTCGTAGAGACCGCCGCGCGCACCCAGCCGTCCCGCGAAACGCGACGGCGCAAGGCCGCAGGCCTCGACATAGGTCGAGTAGCCGAGCCCGCGGAACTTGCCCTTGCGCGCCGATTCCGACTTGCGGATGCCAAAGTTCTTGACGTCGGCTGCGACCAGCGCACCGTCGAGGCAGCCCATCGGATCGCCGGAATCGTACTGCACCAGAACCGGCGTCTGATACGGATAGGCCTCCTTCGGGATCATGTTGCGGCGTCGAATCTCGACGCGATCGATCCCCATCTCGCTGGCGGCGACATCGACGATGCGCTCCAGCACGAAGGTCGCCTCGGGCCGGCCTGCGCCGCGATAGGCATCAACAGGTACGGTGTTGGTGAAGACCACCTTCACGTTGCAGTAGATCGCGGGCGTGGTGTAGACGCCGCCAAGCAGGGGGCCGTAGAGATTGGTCGGGATGTTCGGCCCGAAGGTCGAGAGATAGCCGCCCATATTGGCCAGCGTGTTGACGCGGAAGGCGAGAAATTTTCCGGTTTCGTCCAGTGCGAGCTCGGCCTCGGTGACGTGATCGCGGCCGTGGCGGTCGGAGACGTAGCCCTCCGAGCGGCTCGCGACCCATTTGATCGGCCGCATCACGCGCTTGGCGGCCCAGGTGATCACGGCCTCCTCGCCGTAGTGGAACTGCTTGACACCAAAGCCGCCGCCGACATCCGGCGCCACCACGCGCAGCTTGTGCTGCGGAATGTTCAGCACCAGCGCGCCCATCAGGAAGCGTACGACGTGCGGAAACTGGCTGGTGGTCCACAGCGTGAATCGATCGGTGCCCGGCTCGTATTCGGCGATCGCCGCCCGCGGCTCCATCGGATTGCCGATCAGGCGGTTGTTGACGAGGCTGAGCTTTGCGACATGCGCCGCTTTCCGGAACGCGGCTTCGACCGCGGCCTTGTCGCCGAGCTCCCAATCGCAGCAGATATTGTTCGGCACGTCGTCGAACAGTTGCGGCGCACCGGGCCGCACCGCTTCAAGCACGCCGACGACCGAAGGCAGCACCTCGTAATCGATCTTCAAAAGCTCCGCCGCCGCATTGGCCTGTTCCGGCGTCTCGGCTATGACGAAGGCGACCATGTCGCCGACAAAACGCACCTTGTCCTGCGCGAGCATCGGAAATGGCGGCTCTTTCATCGGGACGCCCTTGGCGTCCGTGATGCCCCAACCGCAGGGCAGCGAGCCAAGTCCATCGTCGGCGACGTCATCCCCGGTCAGGACCGCAATGACACCCGACGAGGCCAGTGCCGCGCTCTTGTCGATGCCGCGCAGGATCGCATGCCCATGCGGCGAGCGCACGAATACACCGGCGGTCATGCCCGGGCGCTTGATGTCGGAGACGTAGTTGCCGCGGCCGGTGAGGAAGCGCTGGTCTTCTTTCCGCTTTGGTGACGCGCCGATCCCGATCACATTGCCCATGGTCACTCTCCCTTGGCGGCGTTCATGGCGGCAGCGCCGGCCATAACCGAGACGACGATGTTCTGGTAACCGGTGCAGCGGCAGATGTTGCCTTCGAGGCCGTGGCGGACGTCAGCCTCCGTCAGGTCCGGCTTCTCGGTGGCCAGTGCCACCGCGGTCATCAGCATGCCCGGCGTGCAGAAGCCGCATTGCAGGCCGTGATGCTCGCGAAATGCCTCCTGCATGGGATGCATCCGGTTCGAACCGGGGGCACCTTGCAGGCCCTCGATGGTGAGCAGCGTCGCGCCGTCAAGAGCCGGCGCCAGCAGCGTGCAGCTCTTCACGGGAAGTCCGTTGACGTGCACCACGCAGGCGCCGCACTGACTGGTATCGCAGCCGATATGGGTGCCGGTGAGGTTGAGCTGCTCGCGCAGGAGCTCGGCGACGAGCGTCGCCGGTTCGACGTCCACGACGGTGGGCCGGCCGTTGAGTGTGAAGGATATCTGCACGGTCATACTCCTGTGCGCGACGGGTCTCTAGGCGAGTGGAAGCGCGCTGCCGGTGGCCCATGTGGCCATCACGACATCGCCGACGGTGAARGGATCCGCGAAGAAAGTCTTTTCCGGCACATAGGCCACGAACTCGTCGTCCGGCACGGTGTCGAGCATGACCTTGACGAAGTAGCCCTGGTATTCGATCGCGCGCACCCGGCTCGGCAGCGACGTGGTGCAGCCCGGCGGCA
>NZ_JBFUES010000630.1:0-4553 GCF_056403875.1 Bradyrhizobium sp. P2_E8 | reverse complement strand
TGGCTGGATCGACCCAGACGCGCAAGCTGCGCTCGGTCGAATAGAGCGTGGCGCGGCCGACGCCGGGGATGCGGCGGATCTCACCGAGCACGTTGCGGATCATGAAGTCGCCGAGGCCGACCTCGTCGAGGCTGCCGTCGGTCGAGTTCAGCGTGATGATCTGGAGCACCGCGCTCGAGGCTTCCTCGATCAGGATGCCCTGCTGGATCACCGCGCGCGGCAGGCGCGCCTCGACGCGCTTGATGCGGTTCTGCACCTCGACGGACGCCGCGCTGGTGTCGGTGCCCGGCACGAAATTCGCGATGATCTCGACCTGGCCGAGCGAGTCGCTGGTGGATTCGAAATTGAGGATGCCGGAGGCGCCGTTGAGCTCCTCCTCGATCAGGCGCGTGACGCTGTTGTAGAGGTTTTCCGGCGAGGCGCCGGGATAGCTGGTCGAGATCGAGATCGAGGGCGGCGCGATGATCGGATATTGCGCGATCGGCAGCAGCGGCACCGAGATCGCGCCGATCAGGCAGATGAAAAGCGCGACCACCCAGGCGAAGATCGGCCTGTCGATGAAGAAACTCGCCATGGCACGTTACCGCGTGAGCTTCTGGGCGTGCCGATTGTCCGCGGTCGCGTCCGCCTCCGACCAGGATTGCGGCTTGACCTTGTCGCCGGCCGCGAATTTCTGGAAGCCTTCGACCACGACCTTGTCGCCGGCCTTGAGGCCGTCGGTGACGAACCAGATGCCGTCCTGCACCGAGCCGGTGCGCACCGGCTGCACCGCAACGTGATTGTCGTCCTTGACGACGAACACCTCGCTGCCGCCGCCGCCGTTACGCTGGATCGCCTGCTGCGGCACCGCGATCGCGTCGGAATCGAGGCCCTGGTCGATGCGGACGCGGACATACATGCCCGGGAGGAGCTCGCGCTTGGGATTGCGGAACTCGCCGCGCAAGGTCACCTGGCCGGTGTGGGCATCGACCTTGGCATCGGAAAACAGCAGCTTGCCGTCGAGCGAATAGAGCGTGTTGTCGTCGAGCACGAGGCGCACCTTGGCGGCATCAGCCGCGATGCGCTCGAGGTCGCCGCTCTCGAAGGCGCGGCGGAGTTGGTTGAGCTCGTTCACCGACTGGGTGAAGTCGGSATAGATCGGATCGAGCTGCTGGATGGTGGCGAGATTGGTCTCGTTCTGCACCGCGAGCGCGCCTTCGCTGACGAGCGCAGCACCGACCACGCCGTCGATCGGCGCGCGCACGGTGGCATAGTCGAGGTTGAGCTTGGCGCGCGCGAGGTCGGCCTTGCGGCCTTCGACCTCGGCATGGGCCTGGCGTTCGGCCGCGATCGCCTTCTCGTTCTCGGCTTCCGGCGCAGCGCGATCCTTGGTGAGGGTGGCGACGCGGTGCGCCTGCTGCCTCGCCTGCATCAACGCAGCCTCGGCCTTGGCCAGCGCCGCCTCGTTGGCCATCACCTCGACCTCGAACGGACGCGCGTCGATGCGATAGAGCGCATCACCGGCCTTCACCTCGCTGCCCTGGCGGAACASGCGTTCGACCACGATGCCGGAGACACGCGGCCGCACATCGGAAACGCGCGTCGGCGCGATGCGGCCAGGAAGTTCGCGCACCACGGCACGCGGCTGCGGTTTGACGACGACGATGCTGACGTCAGGGTCGGCCGGCGGCGCGGAGGACACCGCGGAGCTGGATTCGT
This sequence comes from Bradyrhizobium sp. P2_E8, assembly GCF_056403875.1. Classification (NCBI taxonomy): domain Bacteria; kingdom Pseudomonadati; phylum Pseudomonadota; class Alphaproteobacteria; order Hyphomicrobiales; family Nitrobacteraceae; genus Bradyrhizobium; species Bradyrhizobium sp. P2_E8. Next base: position 2,855 of record NZ_JBFUES010000630.1, on the reverse strand, counting down.
CGCAGGCCCCCAGCAGCGGCGCAAAGGCCGCGAGCATCATTGCAACGCATGCCGATCGCGCACGAAGTCCTGACATGAAGTGGGGTGCCCCGATGTTGTTGAAACTGATCGCGCTCCGCGCGGGCCCATTCTGGGCCATTCCACGCGGCTGACGCCCTCAAAATAGAGTGGACGTGCTGCGATGCAACGCATGGTGCAGGCGGCCCAATGTCACACGACCTATCGTGCTGAGTTCAGGGCGCTTTCCGGGTCTCACCGGATTGTGAGTCGAGTTCCATCGCGGCGTGCTGCGACAGAAGAGCGCAATCAGGGTGTGCGCTCTCTACGCCGGACTCATTCAGGCATTCTCTCTTGCAATCACGCCGAGGCAAAAGTCGATGAAGCTCCGCACTTTCGCGGGCTGATGCTGGCGTGATGGAAACAGCGCATAGAGCGGGAACATCTCGCCGGACCATTCGGGAAACAGGTCGATCAACGCTCCGCTTTCCACGAGGTGACTGCTGCCGAGCTGGAGAATCTGGGCGATGCCTGCGCCGGCTTCGCAAGCCGAAAGCATGGCGCCGACATCCGAGACCAGAACGCGGGCGGATACCTTCACGGGAAGTATCTCTTTTCCCTTGTGGAACTCCCAATCGAAAGGTCGCTGGTTTGCCGCGTCATAGAAACCGATGCAATCGTGGTCCGGCACCTCGGACGGATGTCGTGGACGGCCGCGCTGGGCGAGGTAAGCGGGCGCCGCAACCGTGAGAACACGGGTTTCGACGAGCTTGCGCGCAACCAATGAACCACTCGGGGGGTCTCCGAACCTCAGCGCCAAATCGAAGCCGCCAGCCCCAAGATCTCCGACCGCGTCACGCATCAGAAGCTCCAGTGACACTTCGGGATGCTGCTCCAAAAATTCCCTGATGTGGGATGACAAGACGATGCGCGAGAAGAACGGATCGACGTTCACCCGAAGCCGCCCGCGCACGATGCCGGCAGAGCCCGATGCCTCGATCGCCGCTTCTTCGATGCCGGCAAGGTGCGGTCCGACGCGCTCGTAAAAGCGCCGCCCCTCGTCTGTCAGCGAGAGTGAGCGCGTCGTGCGCTCAAGCAGCCTGACCCCGACGCGCGCTTCCAGGCGCGATATGGCGCGGCTTACCGCAGAGGCGGTGAGGCCCAGCGCATCGGCCGCGCGCGCGATGGTGCCGGCCTCTATCACGGCCGAGAGGACCGTAACACCCGACAGCAACCGTCCATCGAAGGGCATCGCAATTCCTGATTTGTATGAACGTCTATTCTGACATAACGGAAATTGGATCAGCAATCACGATCTGTCATCAGTGTCGCCATCGAAGACGCGGAGGCGAACATGACGAAACGGCTTTACTTTCCGAGCACTGAATCTTGCGCGCGCTGGATGCTGCTAGGCGCGTCCATGGCGTCTCTGCTTTCGATCGCAACTTCTGCCGGAGCGCAAACGAACACCCTTCACACCGGCACAAAAAAGGAAGCGATCATGACGATGAAGCAAGACCTTGCGATGCGCTCGCGGGAGATTCATTGGCCGGAGGGCTTCAATCCCGCGACTGCCGATCTGTTTTCGCACAACGAGCTTCTCATCAATGCGTCATGCGAAAAGATCTGGGGTCACATCGTGGACGCCAGGAAGTGGCCGCAATGGTATCCAAACTCTGGCGGCGTCGAACTTCCCGAGGGCACGAAAGTACTGGGCGACGGTACGACGTGGCGCTGGAGCACGTTTGGCCTGTCGATCGAGAGCAAGGTACAAGAATATGTGCCGCATACGCGCCTCGGCTGGTACGGTTACGCGCCGGGGACGCGGCCGAGCTTCTATCACACCTGGTATCTGGCCCCTCAAGGCACGAGCTGCCTGGTCATAACGGATGAAGTTGGCGTGGGCAAAGATGCCGCCCACCTGCGAGAGGCCGATGAGAGCCTGCTGCATCGTGGCCACGATCTATGGCTGGCGACATTGAAATGGGTCTCTGAGAGCAATTGACCGGTCACCGGGGACCGTGCGCGGCATTCATGCGTGCGCGCCCTACCCCGCCGCCTTCATCCGGTAGTGGCTGACGCCCCATTCCGTTCCGTCGGCGTAGCCGAACAGGCCCGATGTCGCGAGGAAGAAGCAGCGCCAGCGACGCATCCACAAGGAGGTCTCGTCGCCATGGACCTTGCGCAAAGCCGCCTCGATCGCGTCGCGATGGGCATCGAAATTGGCGAGCCAGTCATTGGCGGTGCGCTGATAATGCGTGCCGCTCCAGCACCATTCCTTCTCGACCGTGAAGATGTCGTCGAACTGCCTGACGAGGTGATGGCTCGCCATCACCCCGCCGGTGAAGACGTGCTGCGCGATCCAGTCCTCGCGATTGGCCCGGTCGAACAGGTGGGAGCCGGAGCGATGGGTGACGATGTGCATGAACAGGCGCCCCTCGGGCGCGAGCCATGACCGCACGCGCGTCATCAGCTTGCGCCAGTTCATCACGTGCTCGAACATCTCGACCGAGACGATGCGATCGAACTGGCCCTCGGGCGCGAACACGTTCATGTCGGCGGTGACCACGCGCAGGTTCAAGAGCCCGCGCAGCCGCGCCTGCTCCTCGACATAGGCCCGCTGCGCCCGCGAGTGCGACACCGCCGTCACCTTGGCGTGCGGAAACTGCCGCGCCATCCAGAGCGACAGCGAGCCCCAGCCGCAGCCGAGCTCGAGGATGGTCTGCCCGTCGGCGAGACYGGCATGCGCGACGGTCTGGCGCAGCGCCTCCTCCTCCGCCTCCTGCAGGGTGGTTGCGTCGGTCGTGTAGAAGCAGGACGAGTATTTGCGATTGGGGCCGAGCGCCTGCGCGAAGAAG
>NZ_JBFUES010000629.1:0-4555 GCF_056403875.1 Bradyrhizobium sp. P2_E8 | reverse complement strand
CCTTGATGCCGACTGCGAGCGCGGCGTTGCAGCGCGTGACTAACTCGTCCATCCGCGCCACGGCGAGGCCGATATCGTAGGAGATGTGCGGGCCCAGCACCAGGCCGAACTCGGCGGAGATGTCGCACACCCGCCAGAAGGCTTGCGTCTGCGCCAGCGATTGCGCCACCGCGGCATCGGCCAGCAGCCCGCGCTCCATCAGCTCTTCGAGCCAGGCCTGGAAGCGCGGCGCATCCAGGCTCTCGTCGGTGCCCTGCGCCTCCACCAGCACGTAGAGGCCGTGGCCCGCGGCGACCGGCGGTTTCACGCCGGCGCGCGTCGTGATCACGTCCCAGTAATCCGGCCACATCACCTCGAACGCCGACAGCAGCGGGCCGAGCCCGCTGCGCGCGGCATCGAGCAGTGCGATCACCGCGGCATAGTCCTTCAAGGCGCACAGCGCGGCCATGGTCGAGCGCGGCTTCGGGAACAGTTTTAGCACCACGCGGGTGATGATGCCGAGCGTGCCTTCCGAGCCGATGAAGAGATGCTTCAGGTCGTAGCCCGCATTGTTCTTCATCAGCTTGTTGAGATTGGTGATGATGGTGCCATCCGGCAGCACCACTTCGAGACCGAGCACCAGCTCGCGCGTCATGCCGTAGCGGATCACGCGATTGCCGCCGGCATTGGTGGAGAGATTGCCGCCGATCGCGCAGGAGCCGCGCGAGCCGAGGTCGAGCGGAAAGAAGAAGCCGGCCTCGTCCGCGGCCTTCTGGATCGTCTCCAGCGGCGTGCCCGCCTTCACCGTCATCGTCGCGGACGCGCGATCGATCTCCTCGATGCCGGTCATGCGCTCCAGCGAGATCGCGACCCAGCCTGCTTCAGGCGAGGCGCCGCGGCACAGCCCGGTCAGTCCGCCCTGCGGCACGAACGGCAGATGCGCCTGCCGGCAGGTGGCGATCGCATCGGCAACGCCCTGCGCATCGAGTGGACGGATCACCGCACGCGGCGTTTGCGGCAGGCTCGCGCTCCAGTCGTTGCAATTGCGCGCCGGCACATCAGCGCCGATCAGCACGGCGGCGGCGCCGAGCTTGTCGCGCAAGGCGGCGAGCAATTGGTCGGGACGCTCCACGGGGGTCACCATGTCCATGCAAGACCTCCTCAAAATCCGGCCGCGTCTGTCGCGCGTCTGCTGCGATGGGATTTGCGTCCGTCTTGTATGTAAGGTACAAGGTGAAAAGTAAAGCAAAAACGARGCTCCGCTAGGCGCAGAAGATCGTTATGGATCAGTGGCTTAGTCCGGGACCGCAGCAAAGGGTGGTGTCATGACGGAGGCGATTCGCGGGTTCTGGGTGGCGTCGGCGACGCCGCTGGCGACCGATGGCGGTGTGGATCACGGCCGGCTCGCCGCCCACGCCAAGCAGCTCTTCAGCAAAGGCGTCGACGGCGTCGTGCTGTTCGGCACCACCGGCGAAGGCACCTCCTTCAACGTCGCCGAACGCGTCGCGACCATCGAGGCCATGCTCAAGGCCGGTGTCGCGCCGGAACGCATCGGAATCGGCGGCGGCTTCCCCGCCATCAGCGATAGCATCGCGTTGACGCGCGCCGTGCTCGGCCTCGGCCTGCGCCATGTGCTGCTGTTGCCGCCTTACTTCGACCGCAGCGTCACGCCCGAGGGTATCGAGGACGCCTTCGCCGCGATCATCGACGGCGTTGCCGACGATCGCCTGCGTGCCTATCTCTATCACATCCCGCAGATCTCAGGCGTTGCGATCCCGACCACGGTCGCCGCGAGCCTGCGCAAGCGTTACGGCAAGGTGGTTGCGGGCCTGAAAGACTCCAGCGGCGACTTCAAGCAGTTCGAGGCGTTCCGCGCGGCCAGCCCCGAGCTCGCGATCACCGTCGGCAACGAAGCCGACATCGCCCGCGCCATCGCCGCCGGCGGTGCCGGCACCATCTGCGGTATGGCCAACATCGCGCCGGAGCTGGTCAAGGCGATGATCGGCGGCAAGGATGTCGAGGCACGCATGCAAGCGGCGATCGACATCGTGGTGAAGACGCCATCCTTCCTCGCAACGCTGAAGGCCATTCTCGCCGCGCAGACCGGCGAAGCAGCGTGGCTGCGGGTGCGCCCGCCGCTCCGGGCCTTGTCCGACGGCACCGCGCTAAAGCGGAAGCTCGACGAGCTGACGAGCCCTGCCATCGCATGAAATCCCGCAATGTCGCGACAAGCCGCCGCGAATTTCGTGCGCAGCGTGTCGCGATCGGCGCGAGAACAATCCATGATTGCTGGTTCGCGTTGATCTGCGCTTAGAACCATTCAACACTAGAGCGATTCAATTCCGCCTACGGTTCTCTTCACCCGCAACGGCTGTTAGACGCGCCAGCTGCAATGCTGCGTCTGACTTGGAAGTGAATCGAAAGTGCGTGCTCATCTGGATGACCGCGTCAGCGGTCATCGAATTCGTGCCGGCGGGAGTCGTGCAGGTCTTCTCATCGGAGCAGCGGTGCTGCTCGCCGAATGCCCCTCCAACACGACGACCGCACAGGCGCAATCGGCGCTGCCACCGGTGACGGTGGAAGCGCCGGCGCAGCGGCCGAAACCGGCGCGCGCATCGGAGCAGTCCTCACGCCGCACCCAGGCCGCCGCGCGCCAGCGCAATCGCAATGCCGCGCCGGCAGCGTCGACGCCATCGGAGCGCGCGGCCGCGGAGGCCGCCGCGCAGCAAGCCGCCAAGCTCGGCTACCGTGCGATGCCGAGCGCGACCACGCTGCGTTCGGGCGCATCGCCGCTCGACACCTCGCAGACCGTCAACGTCGTGCCTGCCCAGGTCCTGAAGGACCAGTTGCCGCGCAACATCGACGATGCGCTGGTCAACATCAGCGGGATCACCCAGACCAACACGCTCGCCGGCACCCAGGACGCCGTGATCCGCCGCGGCTTCGGCGACAACCGCGACGGCTCGATCATGCGCAACGGCATGCCGCTGGTGCAGGGCCGCAGCCTGAACGCCGCGGTCGAGAGCGTCGAGGTGCTGAAGGGACCGGCCTCGCTGCTCTATGGCATCATGGATCCCGGCGGCATCGTCAACACCATCAGCAAACGTCCAGAGCTCTACCAGCACGGCTCGGTCACGCTGCTCGGCTCGACCTATGCGAACAATCGCAGCGGTGCTGACGGCACGCTCGACATCACCGGTCCGATCGGCGACGGCGGTCTCGCCTATCGCTTCATCGGCTACGGCGTCAGCGAGGACTATTGGCGCAATTTCGGCCGCCACCGGGAAATGCTGGTGAACCCGTCGCTGGCCTGGTACGGCGACACCACGACGGTCCAGCTCACCTATGAGCACCGCGAGTTCATCTCCCCGTTCGACCGCGGCACGGCCTTCGTCAACGGCGCTCCGCTGGCGATCCCGAAGACGCGTCGGCTCGACGAGCCCTTCARCAACATGTGGGGCACCTCCGACCTCGTGCAGGGCTCGGTCGAGCAGAAGCTCGACGACAATTGGAAGGTCACGGCAGCCTACAGCTACAACACCGAGACCTTCAGCGCCAATCAGCTTCGCATCACCAGCGTCAACGCCAAGACCGGCGTCGAGACCCGCAGCAATGACGGCACCCGTAACTCGCTGAGCAACGCGAGCTACGGCACCTCCTATCTGCAGGGTGACGTCTGGGTCGGCGGCTTCCGCAACGAGATCCTGTTCGGTGGCGAGGCGTTGTATCGCACCATCGATCGCCACGACCTGATTCGCCAAGCGACCCCGAGCTTCAATTTCTACAACCCGGTCTATGGGCTGATCGTGCCGGGCACGACCGTTTCGGCTACGGACAGCGAACAGACCGACAAGCTCGGCACCCGCGGCTTCTTCGCCCAGGACACGTTCCATCTGACCAACTGGCTGTCCGTGGTTGGCGGCGTGCGCTGGATGGAATACGAGCAGCTCGCGGGAAAAGGTCGGCCCTTGTTCGTCACGAATACCAACCTGGCTGGCGACAAAGTGCTGCCGCTCGGCGGCGTCATCTTCAAGCTGAACGATCAGCTTTCGTACTACGTGAGCTACACACAATCGCTGAAGCCGACCTCCACCATCGCGCCCTTCACCGGCGCTCCTGTCGGTTTCGTCGTCGACTCCAGCATCAAGCCCGAAGAGGGAACCCAGTGGGAGACTGGCATCAAATTCGACGTCAACAAGCGGCTGTCCGGCACGCTTGCGGTCTATGACATCGAGAAGAAGAACGTGCTCGTCTCCGACCCTTTCAGCAGCGGTACGGTCTTGGTACGAACGTCCGCGAAGGCGCGGTCGCGCGGCGTGGAATTGGACGTGACCGGCAAGCTGAGCGATCAATGGAGCATGATCGGAAGTTACGGCTATACCGACGCGCGCCTGGTGGACGATCCGATCAACGGCAATGCCAAGTTGCTGAACGCCGCGATGAACACGGCTTCACTCTATCTCGTCTACGATTTCGGCGACAAGCTGCCCGGCCGTCTGCGGCTCGGCGGCGGCGCGCACTATGTCGGCGATCGGCCGGGCGACTCCGCCAACAACTTCTTTCTGCCGGCCTATAC
>NZ_JBFUES010000628.1:0-4562 GCF_056403875.1 Bradyrhizobium sp. P2_E8 | reverse complement strand
CTGGATGGGGCCCGGACGTCTTCACCTTGTGCCGCACGTCAATGCGCCGGTTGCCGATTTCCCGGTTCGCCGCGTCGTCGGCGCGCATCACTACATCGCCGATCTGACGCTGCCGTTCGGCCGCGTCGTCCACGACTACATCAGGGAGGCCGAGGCGACGGCCGCGACGGGACTGGCCGCGGAATAGGGCGGCGCCATCATCAAACTGTAACAGAGCCGTAATTGACTACCCGCGTGGGTCCGGAAGATGCCGTCAGCCGTCTTCCGGAGGCGGGGCATGTGTTGACGGTTGGGGCGACCATGGCTGAGCCGGCAAAGCTTGTCAGCGCGATATCGGGGTCTGAGCCTGCCATTCCGGGCCTGGTCTGGGCGTTCCGCCTGCACAGCGACGGCAGTGCCGAGGCGCTGCCGATCGACCAGCCGATCGAGTTCAGCCATGACGGCCGGCTCTGGCTGCATTTCAACCTGACCGACGCGCGGGCGCGGCCGTGGATTGCGGCATCAACGCTGCCGCCGCTTGCGCGCGAACTGCTGCTGTCGAACGACACGTTCCAGCAGCTCCATGTCATCGACCACTGCGTCTACGGCGTGTTCTCCGACCTCGTGCGCGACATCGACAGCGCCACGGAAGAGACCGCGTTCCTGCGCTTCGCCATGACCGAGCACCTGCTGGTCAGCGGCCGCCATCAGGCGCTGTGCTCGGCGGATGCGGCGCGCCGGGTGCTCGAAGGCGGCTACCGCGTCGACAACGTCGCCCATCTCCTGGAAAAGATCGTCGACGAGGTTGCCGACACGCTCGACAGGATGGCCGACAAGCTCGGGCAGGAGATCGACGGCATCGAGGAGCGCATCCTCGCCGACGWGGCGAGGCCGGAGATGCGCCGCACCCTCGGCCGGCTGCGCCGGACCTGCGTCAGGCTGCATCGTCAGCTCACCGGCCTGCGCGTGCTGTTTCACCGGCTCGACCAGAAGAACACCGATCACCTGTCGCCGGGCTTGCGGATCCACGCCGGCAAGCTGGCGCAACGGCTCGATGGCCTCGATCACGACATCGTCGAGCTGCGCGAGCGCAGCCGCCTGCTCGAGGAGGAGCTGCGCTTCAAGAACGAGGAGGAGAGCAACCGCCACCTCCACACGCTCTCCATCGTGACCTCGCTGCTGCTGCCACCGACGCTGATCACCGGCATCTTCGGCATGAACACCAAGGGCCTGCCGCTGACCGACATCGAGAGCGGATTTCTCTGGGCGGCGGTGCTGATGGCCTCGTCGGTCGGTGCCGCCTATTTGTTCATGCGGCGCACGGGCATTTTCAGGTAGCGCACCAGCCGTGAACGGCACTGCCGACAGATCTCCGCTGCGAAGCGTGGCTGCAATTGCGCTGGCATGCACCTTGGCCAGCACGAGCGCGCGCGCCGGCGCCAAGGACGAAAGCGCGGCCGAATGGCTGGCGCCAAAATGGTTCAACGAGTGGCATGACGGGCTCGCCAGCAAGGGCCTGAATTTCGGCGCCACCTATATCGCCGACAACATCGGCAACGTCTCGGGCGGCGTCGCGCGCGGCGCCATCCATTTCGGTCGCCTCGATCTGTCGGTCGATGCTGATCTGGACAAGCTCGTCGGCTGGACCGGCGGCCGGTTCTACGCCAACGCCTTCGTGATCTACGGCCGCGGGCTCTCGCGCAACTACGTGCAAAACCTCGCCACCATCAGCGAGATCGAGGCGCTGCCGGACCGGCGGCTCTACAACGCCTATTTCGAGCAGAGCTTCTTTGGCGACAGGCTGAACATCAGGGCCGGCCAGCAGGCCGCGGATGTCGAGTTCTTCGACAGCCAGACCGACGACCTCTTCATCAACGGCACCTTCGGCTGGCCGGCGATCAAGGCGAGCAATCTCCCGGCCGGCGGCCCGGCACCGCCGATCGCGGTGCCCGGCATTCGGGTCAAGGCCGCGCTGTCGGACCAGATCACCGCCTATGGCGCGGTGTTCAACGGCGATCCGTCCGGCCCGGGCGATGCCGATCCGCAGATTCGCGACCATCACGGCCTCGCGTTCCGCGTCAACGATCCGCCCTGGGTGATCGGGCAGGTCCGCTTCAACTACGACATCGATATCGGCGGCCGTCCGCTCGCCGGCAATTTCACGCCGGGTGCCTGGAAGCATTATGGCTCGTTCGACAGCCAGCGTTTTACGGCGGAGGGGCTCTCGATTGCCGATCCCTCTGGAAGCGGCGTTCCGGCCAGGCTTCGCGGCAACTACGGCATCTTCGCCGTCATCGAGCAGGTGCTCTACCGCCCGCCGGAGGTGAAGGACAACACCACCTCCGCGTCGATCCCGGGCGTCACCGCCTTCGGCCGCATCGCCTACAGCCCGCCGGACCGCAATCTGATCGACCTTTATCTGGACGGCGGCATCGGCTTCGTCGGATTTGTCCCAGGCCGTCCGCTCGACCGCTTCGGCGTGGCGATGGCCTATATGCGGATTTCGAACACCGCCCGCAATCTCGATCTCGACGCGCAAGCCTTCACCGGCGTGCAGAGCCCGGTGCGCAGCAACGAGACCCTGATCGAGATGATCTACGAGGCGCATATCAAGCCGGGCTGGCTGGTGGCGCCGTATTTCCAGTACGTGTTCCGCCCCTCGGGCGGCATCCCGAACCCGAACGATCCGAGCGGCGTTTCGCGGATCGGTGACGCCGCAGTCTTCGGCGTCACCACCACGATCCGGTACTAGGTTGGCTTACGCCATCGCGGCCTGCGTCTTCGGCTTCGGCTGCCGCGACAGCGCCAGCACGATCAGCGAGGCGAACACGCAGAGCGCGCCGGCGATGAAGAAGGCGGGCAGGTAGCTCTGGAGCAGCGTCCGCGACAGGCCGGCACCAARGGCGGCCGTGCCGGCACCGAGCTGATGCCCGGCAAAGATCCAGCCGAACACGAGATTGGCGCGCTCGGGGCCGAACTTCTGCGCGGTGAGGCGCACCGTCGGCGGCACGGTGGCGATCCAGTCGAGCCCGTAGAACATCGCGAAGATTGACAGGCCGTAGAACGAGAAATCGCTGAAGGGCAGGAAGATCAGCGAGAGCCCGCGCAGGCCGTAGTACCAGAACAGGAGCCAGCGATTGTCGTAACGGTCCGACAGCCAGCCCGACATGATGGTGCCGAAGAAGTCGAAAATGCCCATCGCAGCCAGCAGGCTTGCGGCCTGCACCTGCGGGATGCCGAAATCGAGGCACATCGGGATCAGGTGGACCTGCACGAGGCCGTTGGTCGAGGCGCCGCAGACGAAGAAGGTCGCAAACAGGATCCAGAACGCGCTCGATTTCGAGGCATCGCGCAGCGTGCCGAGCGCCACCGCCGTGATCGAGCCATGGTTGACGGGCGGGGCGGGCAGGGGCTCGCTGCCTTCGTCGCCGAACGGGCGCAGGCCGAGGTCGCTCGGACGGTCACGCATCGCGAGCAGCACTGCGAGTGCGGAAACGCCGAGCATGATGCAGACGAAGCCGAGCGCCAGCCGCCAGCCGAAGCGTTCGGTGAGGCTTGCGAGCAGCGGCAGGAACACGAGCTGGCCGGTGGCGACGCTCGCGGTCATGATGCCGACCACGAGGCCGCGCCGCGCCGCGAACCAGCGCGTGGCGATGGTGGCGCCAAGCACCAGCGCGGTCATGCCGGTGCCGATCCCGATCACGACGCCCCACAGGGCGATGAGCTGCCAGACCTCGGTCATGCCGAGCGATGCGACCAGCGCCGAGACCACGATCAGCTGCGCCGTGAGCGTGACGTTGCGCAGGCCGTAGCGGTTGAGCAGGGCGGCGGCGAACGGCGCCATCAGCCCGAACAGGATGAAGCGGATCGACAGCGCGGACGAAATCTCCGCCGTGCTCCAGCCGAACTCCTTCTGCAGGGGAACGATGAACACGCCGGGCGCACCGACCGTGCCGGCGCTGATCAGCGCGGCCAGGAAGGTCACGCCGACCATCACCCAGCCGTAGTGGATATTGCGGCGGCTGAGCGTTGCCGCGAGCCAGTTCGAGATCATTGGGCCTCAATCAGGGTTGGCGGTCCCTCGCGGGACTCGCGTCATCGTCGTAGTCTGGCATATTTGCTGGAAGTCTAAAACGTCAGACTTCCCTCAAAATCGGACATGACGGCTAGTGCGTCAGCCGCTCCACCGCGATGGCCGTGGCTTCGCCGCCGCCGATGCAGAGCGCGGCGACGCCGCGCTTGAGGTTCTGCGCCTCGAGCGCATGCAGCAGCGTCACGATCAGCCGCGCGCCGGTGGCGCCGATCGGATGGCCCAGCGCGCAGGCGCCGCCGTTGATGTTCAGCTTGTCGCGGGGAATGCCGAGATCGCGCTGCGCCGCCATCGCCACCACGGCGAAGGCCTCGTTGATCTCGAACAGGTCGACGTCACCGGCGGTCCAGCCGACCTTGTCGAGCAGCTTGCGGATCGCCGGGATCGGCGCCGTGGTGAACCATTGCGGCTCCTGGCTGTGGGTGGCGTGGCCCTTGATCACGGCAAGCGCCGGAAGGCCGCCCCGATCAGCGAGCGAGCGCTTGGTCAGCAC
>NZ_JBFUES010000627.1:0-4563 GCF_056403875.1 Bradyrhizobium sp. P2_E8 | reverse complement strand
GGCAATCTCTCGGCGGGCATCGGACCTCCCATTGCGTGAACCGCAAAAGGAGGGACCTTGCCCCGTTCAGATTGCCGACAACGCCCCCCGTCTCACCCTATCAACAGGGTGGCCGCCTTCGTTCGGATTGGGTGGCCGCTTTCGATCGGAATCGCTGGCCGCCTTCCGTCGGAATCGGTGGCCGCTTTGCCTCGGATTCCGCAATTTCACAGAGAGCGGGCCGTCTGATTGTATCCCGGCGATACGGCAGCACCGGCGCGATGTAGCCTTTCTTGCCGGGCAGCCGCCGGCGGACGAATGAGCGCATTTATGTCGTGATGCCGGAAGGGGACCGTTTGGCCAAGCTGGCGGCAGTCGAATGGGGCGATCTGCGAGATCGGCACTTTGTCATCAGCGAGGCCGCTCCGGGACTGGAGATCCACGCTTATCTGGTGAAGCATCTCGCGGAATTAGGATACCACCCAAGCATCCAACAGCAGGCGGTCTATCGCGACTTGCTGATGAACATAGTCTCCAATGGTCCAGGCTTTTCTTGTCGAAACCCGCAAGGAGCCTGGATGCATTGAGGCGCGCCTCCACCAGAACCGAAAGGATCCTAACGCTTCCTGATTTACGGATCTCCAAGGACGAGGCGGCGTTCGACGCAATTTGGCGAACACTCACATCAAGGCGATCATCAAGCTAATTCACGACAAGAACATCAAGCTCGATTTCGACCTGTGGGCGGAGCTACTGCCCTTCTTCGAAGAAGCGCCATCCTGCCCTAGTTCTCCGGCACGCGGGGCAACTCACTCCGCCGCGGCCTTGTCGGATTTGAGCGCGCGGCGAACACCAAGACGCGCTGCGTCATGCAACTGATGCGCTTCGGGCGTCAGGCCGAGCATGTGGATGCTGGCGTGCACCAACCCGCTCAGACGGCTTGTCCATACGTCGATGCCGGCCTCACGGAGCCGTTGTGCATAAGCCTCACCTTCGTCGCGCAAAGGGTCGTACTCGTTGACGAGGATGGTTGCTGAAGGCAGTCCTTTGAGGCTTTCGGCACGGAGCGGCGCGGCATATCGCGAGATGTCCGCCTCATTTCCCACATACCAGTTCCAGCAGGATTGCATCGTCGCGCGCGTGAGGAAATAGCCCTCCGAGAATTCATTGTAGCTCGGTGTAGAAAACGTGCGGTCGAGTGGTGGGTAAAGCAAGAGTTGATGAGCGATTACAGGCCCATTGCGGTCGCGGGCTAGGAGTGCTGCGCCGGCAGCCAGGTTGCCGCCTGCGCTGTCTCCACCAACCACTACACGAGCGGGATCAATCCCAAGTGCGGAGGCGTTTTCGACGGCCCAGCAGAGTGTCGCGTAATAATCTTCGAGCGGCACAGGGAAGGGATTCTCCGGCGCGAGTCTATAATCGACCGACAAAACAACGCACCCAATGGCGTTGGCGAGGGCCCGACACGGATTGTCGTATAGCTCAAGAGAGCATTGGAACCAGCCCCCCCCATGAGCATAGACGACGGCTGCTCGCTGGTCGGCGCCGTGCATCGACGACGGTACATAAGAGCGCACGCGAACGGGATGTCCGTCATGGCTCGGCACCAAATGGGTCTCGATGGAGGCGACATCTTCCAGTGGGCCATGAAGCTTAGGCAGATTGATCTCTGTTGCCCGTCGAATGTCGTGGACGGATGATGGCGCGGCACTTCCGCGGTTCCGCAAAAACTCGGCGATATGCGGATCCAATGGCATGGGTAGGTCCTTTCACGCGCGTAGGCTGTACCGACGCGCACTTGGTTTGTGGGTTGGCTCTCGCGACAAGATCGGTACTTGGCGTTGCCGCGATCAGGGAACGGACGCGATGTCTGGTCCTAGGTATCAAGGGGCGAGGGATCAAGCGTCGCAGCGAGACTCTTCAAGACAGGCCGTGATCTATGTGCACTATACAGTGCAGTGTACAAGCGGGTCAACAGCAAATCAGACGCCCGGCCGATCCGCGGTCAAGACATGTACCAACCGCCATTTATGTTGAGCGTTTGCCCTGTCACATAGGAGTTCCGCATGAGAGCGATCACGAGATCGGCGACCTCTGCGSATTGCCCGAATCTGCCCACAGGACTGGCATCGTGCGTTATGCTGGGGTTCGACGTGACCATATCTGTCTTGATCAGCGCTGGCGCGATGGCATTCACCGTCACACCCTCCTTGGCGTTTAGTGAGGCGTAGCTGCGCGTTGGCGATGTAGGCCCGCTTTGGCCGCGACATAGTGCGGACCAATGACCCCGCCGAGCTGTGCTGCGACAGACGACATGAAGACGACTCGTCCCCAACGGGCTTCTCGCATTGTGGGCAGCGAAGCCTGGGTGACATGAAATGCTGACGACCAGTTGATCGCGAGGCTACGGTCCCAATCTGCCGCTGAAACGGCGCGTGGTTTCCTTCACTAGATCAGTACATGCTTCTAGATCGGCTAGGTCTCCAGCGACGGCAATGCCCCCACGGCCGTGTGCCTCGATCGCATGAATGACACTTTCGGGCTCGTCGGCTTGAGTGGCAAAGCCGACAGCGACGTCAAATCCTTCTGCCGACATCGCTGTCGCAACGGCGCGGCCGATTCCGCGCGAGGCATCCGTCACCAGCGCAACTCTATGGGGAATGTGGTTCATAGGAGCTTCTCCTGATTAGCTAACGGTTTCTGCGATCGGGTCTTGGCGCGGTCGAGAGTGCGACATGCGATTCGCCGGGCAATGGGCTTGCAATACTGCATCGTGCAGTGCAAATCTCTTGACCAATTCTGGAGTTGGGAGCTGATTGGGAAATGGCCGCCCCGAAACAAACTCGAACCAAGGTGATCGAGAGGGTTACCGCTCACAGTAACCTTCGCGACTCGCGAGAAGCCATCATAGCGGCTGCAGCCGAGCTGTTTCTCGCGCACGGGTTTGGCGGCACGAGCATGGATCTGATCGCCAGGGACGCGGGCGTTGCCAGGCGCACGCTCTACAATCAATTTGACAGCAAGGAAGTGTTGTTCGGCGCGACAATCGAGCGTCTTTGGACTACCTTCGATATCAATCTGGTGAATGACGCGGATAGCCGGCGCGATCCGAAAGTCGGTCTGACCAAGCTCGCGCGAGCGGTCGCGGAGTTTTGGGCGGAGAGTCCCGTCGCAGTCCGGCTCGTTAGGATGATGATCGCCGAAAGTAAGACTTTTGTTGATCTGCCGCAGCGCTTCTATGATGCGGGGAAAGGTCCTTCGTACGACATTCTGGTCGCCTATCTGAAGGATATGGAGGCGGYCGGCCATCTTCGTGTGTCTGATCTACAACTCGCCGCGCGGCAAATCATCGGTATGTTGAATGAACCTCTTCTTTGGCCGCGCATCTATGGTTACGAATCCGCGCCTCCATCTAGGGCTTATGTTCGCAAAGTGATTGCCGAAACGGTAGACACCTTCATGGCGCGGTACGGCGTCTGAGAGACTTGGCGCAAAATGACCGATGCCCTTCATTTCGTATTCAATGAACTCTTGTCGGTCCGGGGTTTGTAGAGTTGGGTGGCGTGGAGCCTGTGTTGCGGCCCATGTTTGGCGGCGACCGGCACGTTTTGTCGCTGTCCAAAGGACGGCGGGCGCCAAGCGCCCGCCGCTGATGTGGACCTCACGCTTCGCTTGATGCTGCCTCAAGCGACAACCCCTTCGTCTCCACCCTCATAAGAAGGCCAGCCACCAACACGATCGCATAGGCGCCAGCGAACAGCAGGAACACTGCCTCGATACTTGTGAGCACAATAGCCCCTATTGCGAGAGGTGCGATGATCCCTCCGATACGCCCGATCCCCTGCGCCCAGCCAATGCCGGTCGATCGGGCGCGAGTCGGGAATAGTTCGGGGGTCAGAGCGGCCAGAAGGCCGGTCAATCCTTCCATGAAAAAACTCGACGTCCAGCCCCAGATCTGCAAACCGCTTAGCTCCGTTTGCTGACCGAGCATGAACATGGAAAATGTGCCACCGATCGCCAGGAAGATGAGAAGCGGACGCCGCCCAATCCTGTCCACCGTGAACGAGACGGCTAAGCGACCGACGATGCCGATCGCCGCGTAAACGGTCATGAATGAATAAATGTCGGCGGCCGGGACGCCTTTGAACTTTGTCAGCAACGTCGGTAGCCAAGGTGTGAGGCCGAGATAGCAGAACACTTGGCAAAACCAGACGACCCAAGCAAATATTGTTCGCATACGGTAGGTGGGGCTGAAAAGTTCGGTCACGGAGAATTTCGTGTGCGCGGGATGCGAAAGCGGACGCTCAAGAGAGGTGTCGACTTCGGCTGGAAGAGAATGACCGCCATTCATCCAAAGCACCGATCGTCTTGCCTCCGCATGGCGCCCTTTCTCCATCAAAAAGCGCGGACTTTCAGGAATGAACATGCGGGCCAGAAGCGCACCGAGGGCTGGCAAGACACCGACCAGAAACAATGCCCGCCACCCTAGCGCGGGGATAATCAGCCCGGCGAGTTGGGCCGTGAGAAGAGCGCCGACAGGAAGGAACAGTGCCCAAAGGCCCATCAATTGTCCATCAATTGTCC
>NZ_JBFUES010000626.1:0-4564 GCF_056403875.1 Bradyrhizobium sp. P2_E8 | reverse complement strand
TCCCTACACGCAGGCCCTGCTCGCCTCCGTGCCGGTTGCCAACCCGCTCGCAAAGAAGCTCGCGCCGCTGGTCGATGGCGACGTGCCGAGCCCGGTCAATCCGCCATCAGGCTGCGCGTTCCACACCCGCTGCCGGTTTGCGATGGACCGATGCAAGATCGAGCGGCCGGCGCTGATGGATGCGGGCGCCGGACATCAGGTGGCGTGCTTGCTGAATGAGGGGACGGGGCGAACCCCATAACGTCGTCCCGGCTCCCGTGCGCAATTGCGCACTAGGCCGGGACGACGAGCAGAGTTTGAGGCAACACTGTCTCCACATCGTCATTGCGAGCGCAGCGAAGCAATCCAGACTATCGCCGCGGAGAGATACCAGGATTGCTTCGTGCGCTCGCAATGACGAACTTGCCGCGCTACCCCGCCCCGATCTCCACCACGATCCGTCCCGTCGTGACCTGCTCGCCTTCGGCAACGTCGATCGCGGCGACGACGCCGTCGATGCCGGCCTTGTGGATATGCTCCATCTTCATCGCTTCCAGCGTCAGCACCGGCTGGCCGGCGGCGACGCGGTCGCCGGGCTTGACCAGCACGGCGACGACGCGGCCGTTCAGGGCGGCGCGAACCTTGCCGTCGCCGCCGTTGCTCGCAGCGGCCTTCGGCGCGGCGAGGGTGAGATCAGTCACTGCGAGCGGGATGCCGCGGTGCTGGAGATAGAGCCGGTCACCCTCGCGCAGGAMTTTGGCGCTGTCCATCACACCATCGTGGCGGAAGCGGATGGCGTCGGGATCGAGCTGGTCGATCTCGAACCTGTCCTGCCGGCCATCGGCGGCGACGGTGTAGCTGCCGTCGCGCTCGCGGGTGACTTCGAGCTCATGCCCGTGGCCGGCGATCTCGAATTTGGCGGGCAGAGGGAACGTTGCCGACAGGCTCCGCCCCCCTCTCCATGACGGCGCGCGCGGATTTGTGACGTAGAGCAGCAGGCCCGCCAGCGCCGTATCGAATGCAGCATTCGCCGATGGCGCCAACAGTTCGTCGCGATGTGCGCCGATGAACGCCGTCGTCACCTCGCCCCTGGCAAAGCCGGGGTGACGCAGGCACGCCATCAGGAAAGCCTGGTTGGTGGTCACGCCGAAGGCGGTGAGCTGCTCCAGGCCGACGATCAGCCGTCCCCTCGCCTCCTCGCGTGTGGCACCATGACTGACCACCTTGGCGATCATCGAATCGTAGAACGGCGGGATCTCCGCGCCCGATTGCAGCGCATGCTCGACGCGGATGCTGTCAGGCACCTGCCAGCGCGCCATGCGGCCGGACTGCGGCATGAAATCGTGCGCGGCATCTTCCGAGCACAGCCGGACCTCGATGGCATGGCCGACGAAGCGGATATCCTGCTGCTTCACCGGCAGCGGCTCGCCGCGCGCGACGCGCAGCTGCAGCTCGACGAGATCGAGCCCGGTGATGGCTTCGGTCACGGGATGCTCGACCTGCAGGCGCGTGTTCATCTCCATGAAGTAGAACTCGCCGCTGGCATCGAGCAGGAATTCCAGCGTGCCGGCACCCTCGTAACGCAATGCCCTCACCGCGGCGACTGCGACCTCGCCCATTTTCGCACGCAGCTCCGGCGTGACTGCCGGCGACGGTGCCTCCTCGATGAGCTTCTGGTGCCGGCGCTGCACGGAGCAGTCACGCTCGCCGAGATGAATGGCGTTGCCGTGGCTGTCGCCGAACACCTGGATCTCGATGTGCCGGGGATTCCGGATCGCGCGCTCGAGGATAACCGTGGGATCGCCGAACGCAGCCTTGGCTTCCGACCGCGCGCTGCGCAACGCATCGGGGAACGACGCCGCATCGGTCACGAGCCGCATGCCGCGGCCGCCGCCACCGGCGACCGCCTTGATCATCACGGGGAAGCCGATCTTCTTGGCTTCCGCGAGCATGACCTCGTCGCCCTGCTCGGTGCCCTGATAGCCGGGCACGCACGGCACGCCGGCCTTCCGCATGATCTCCTTGGCGCCGGCCTTGTTGCCCATCGCCTCGATCGCCTGCGGCGACGGGCCGATAAAGACGAGACCGGCATCCTTGCAGGCCTGCGCAAAGTCCTCGTTCTCGGCGAGGAAACCGTAGCCGGGATGGACGGCATCCGCGCCGCTGGCTTTCGCCGCGGCAATGATCGCGGGAATGTTGAGATAGGATTGCGCCGGCAGCGCCTCGCCGATGCGCACGGCCTGATCGGCCTGCCGCACATGCAGCGCATCGCGATCGGCGTCGGAATAGACTGCAACGACGCCGAGGCCGAGCTTCCGCGCGCTGCGCATCACGCGCAGCGCGATCTCGCCGCGATTGGCGACCAGAACCCTGAAGAACGGCCGGTGCTGCACTGATCCGTTCCTCATGGCCGGGCCACCGAGAACTGCATGCGCTGGAGCGTGCGTGCGTCGCCCTCGCGGCAGATCGCGAGCACCTCCGACAGCACCGCGCGGGTGTCGCGCGGATCGATCACGCCGTCGTCGAGCACGCGCGCACTCGTGGAGAACACGTCCATCTGGCCGTCGAACACGCCGACGATCTGCGCCTTCATGGCATCGAGCTTGTCCTTCTCGATCGGCTTGCCGCGACGCGCGGCGGCAGCCTCTGTCACGATGGCCATGGTCTCGGCGGCCTGCTCGCCGCCCATCACCGCGGTCTTGGCGTTGGGCCAGGAGAAGCAGAAGCGCGGATGGAAGCCGCGCCCGCACATGCCGTAATTGCCGGCGCCGAACGAGGCGCCGCAATAGATGGTGATCTGAGGCACCGTCGCCGACGTCACCGCCTGGATCATCTTCGAGCCGTGCTTGATCATGCCGGCTTCTTCATAGGCCTTGCCGACCATGTAGCCGGTGGTGTTGTTCAGATAGAGGATCGGCGTGCGGGTCTGGCAGCAGGCCTGGATGAAATGCGTCGCCTTGTTGGCGCCATCAGGATCGAGCGGACCGTTGTTGGTGATGATGCCGATGGCCTGGCCCTCGATGCGGGCATGGCCGCACACGGTGGCGGGGCCGTAATTCGGCGCCATCTCGGTGAAGTCGGAATCGTCGACGATGCGGGCAATCACCTGCTTCATGTCCACGGGGCGCTTGTGGTCCATTGGCATGATGCCGAGAAGCTCGTCCTGGTCGTAGCGCGGCGGCTTGAATTGAAGAGCCGCCCTGCCCGGCCGCTCCCACTCCAGCGCCGCCATGATCTCGCGCGCGATGCGCAGCGCGTCGCGATCGTCCTCGGCGAGGTAATCACCGAGGCCGGAGACCTGGGTATGCATCTCGGCGCCGCCGAGCTCTTCCTCGGTCGCGATCTCGCCGGTTGCGGCTTTCAGCAGCGGGGGACCTGCGAGGAAGGCGCGGGTGCGGCCACGCACCATGACGATGTAGTCGGACAGGCCCGTTTGATAGGCACCGCCCGCGGTGGACGATCCGTGCGTGACGGTCACGACCGGCAGTCCCGCCGCCGAGAGCCGTGCAAGATTGCGAAAGATGTTGCCACCGCGGACGAAATCCTCGACGCGGTAGCGCAGCAAATTGGCACCGGCGCTTTCGACCAGCTGCACGTAAGGCAGCTTGTTCTCCAGCGCGAGTTCCTGCACCCGCAGCGTCTTGTCGAGGCCGAAAGGTTGCAGCGCGCCGGCGTCGATGCCGGAATCGCTGGCGCTGACCATGCAGCGGATGCCCGAGACGAAACCGATGCCGGCGATGACGCCGCCGCCCGGCACGCTCTTGTTCGCATCCGGCACGTCGAACATGTAGCCGGCGAGCGTCGACAGCTCGATGAAGGGTGCGCCGGGATCGAGCACCAGAGCCACGCGTTCGCGCGGCAGCAGCTGGCCGCGCTTGTGGAAACGATCCTTTGCCGCGGCCGACGCCGCCCGCGTGCGCTCTTCCAGCGTGCGCATGCGGTCGATCAAGCCCAGCATGCCGTCGCGGTTGGCGTGGTAGGCGGTGCAGCCGGGGGAAATGGTGTTTTCGATTGTAGGCATTGTTGCTCCTGCTCGTCATTCCAGGGCGCGCGTAGCGCGAGCCCGGAATCCATATTCCCGATCGTGATTATGGATTCCGGGCCTGGCCCTTCGGGCCATCCCGGAATGACGGAGTGTGGCTTACCGATTCGTCCCAAAAATCTTCCGCGCCTCGGCGGGGCTTGCGATCTCGCGGCCGGCGCGGCGGGCACAGGCGGCGACGGCTTCGATCAGCTGGCCGTTCGACGTCACCTTTGTGCCGTCGGCGAGATAGAAGGTGTCTTCGAGACCGGTACGCAGATGGCCGCCGAGCTCGGCGCAGCGCTGGTGCAGCGGCCAGATCTCTTCGCGGCCGATCGCCGTGACCTGCCAATGCGCTTCGGGGCGCTTCAGCTTGATCAGGATCGGCAGCAGGTCGGGGTCCGACGGCATGCCGGACGCGACGCCCATCACGAAGTTATATTCGAGCGGGCCCTTGTACATGCCGACCTGAGTGTACATGCCGACGCAGCGCACGATGCCGACGTCGAAGCACTCGAATTCGGGGATGGTGCCGACCGCGTTCATGACGTCGAGATAGTCCTT
>NZ_JBFUES010000625.1:0-4573 GCF_056403875.1 Bradyrhizobium sp. P2_E8 | reverse complement strand
GCATCGTGCTGCGCGACGTCAACTGGATCGGCGACGGCGACATCGACCGCGCCATCGGAAGCGGCCTCGAGATGTTCGTGCGCGTGCGCTCGACCCGCAGCCCCCAGCCGGCGTGGCTGCGCGGCGGCAATGGCCATTACGAGGTCGAGCTCGTCGCCGGCGAGGAGGGCGTCTCGCCGGGACAAGCCTGCGTGTTCTACGACGCAGCCAGCGGCCAGGCCCGCGTGCTCGGCGGCGGCTTCATTCAAAGCGCCGCGGCCAAGGTCGCGAGCAACGCAGCGAGGCCGCTGGTGGAAGCGGTGCGCGGCTAAGAAAATAAGCTGGGGCAGGGGGGCATGGCAGCAGACATCTCGCGGGCCGGGGTCGAGAAGGCCTATGGCCGCTGGGCGCCGGTCTACGATCTCGTGTTCGGCAAGGTGTTCGACGCCGGAAGGCAATCGACCATCGCGGAGGCCGATCGCATCGGCGGCCGCATCCTCGACGTCGGCGTCGGCACCGGCCTCTCACTGTCGGATTATTCGCGCACCACGAAAATCTGCGGCGTGGACATCTCCGAGCCGATGCTGCGCAAGGCGCAGGCGCGCGTGCGCGCGATGCGGCTTAGCAATGTCGAGGTGCTCTCGGTGATGGACGCCAAGAACCTCGCCTTCCCGGAAAACTTCTTCGACGCGGTGGTCGCGCAATATGTCATCACCGCCGTGCCGGATCCCGAAGGCACGCTTGACGAGTTCGTGCGCGTGCTGAAGCCCGGCGGCGAGCTGATCCTCGTCAACCACATCGGCGCCGAGAGCGGTCCGCGCAAGCTGTTCGAACTCGCCTTTGCCCCCGTCGCCCGCCGTCTCGGCTGGCGTCCGGAATTCCCGTGGCAGCGCCTGGTCGACTGGGCCGCGAAACACGGCGGCATCACGCTCGCCGAGCGCCGCCCGATGCCGCCGATGGGGCACTTTTCGCTGATCCGCTACCGCAAATCGTGATCGGAAGCATGATCCGGAAAAATGTGAAGCGGTTTTCCGACAAGATCATGCTCAAAAGACAAAGGTTAAAGCGCGAGTTCCTCGCGCTTTAACCGGAACACGCAGGCTTGGCCGCGCGTTTCCCTCCCATGCGCACGGCATCAAAACTCATCCTTGCGGGCCTCGTCGTCGCCGTCTCAGGCGCCGCGATGGCGCAGGCCCCGCCGCTACCTGCGACGCCGCCGCAAGCGACCGCGCCGCCATCGGCCCAGCACGCCGCCAATTGCCTGCCCCAGGACCGCCCGAACCGCGGCGCTGCGCCCGACGGCACAACTACCGGCCAGTCCCGGGAACCGCTCGGCGACAGGCTCGCCAAGTCCGACGGCGTGCTCTGCCCGCCCTCGGGCGTAGACCCCGACATGCACGCCCCGGCCCCCGACACCGGCGGCAACACCCCCGTCATCCCGCCCCCCGGCAGCCCCGGCGGCGACCCGACGGTCCGGCCGAAATAGGGCTGTTCCGCATCCCCAGATCTCGTCATGCCCGGGCTTGTCCCGGGCATCCACGTTCTCAGGCCGGCGAATGAAGGCGTGGATGGCCAGGACAAGCCCGGCCATGACGGATTCGGCCGGAAACTCCACCCAAAACAGCCATTTCGTCCCGCCCGCGGACTTGTCCCGCCGAAGCTTTCGCGAAAGCGGAAGCGAAGGCGGATTGACAGCCCGCCGCCCCCTTCCTTATATGCCGCGCGTTCGCGAGATCGGCCTTGTTCGGCCGCCCGCGAGCCCTGTGGCGGGGTAGCTCAGCTGGTTAGAGCACGGGAATCATAATCCTGGGGTCGGGGGTTCGAGTCCCTCTCCCGCTACCAATAAAATCAATGATTTAAGACGAAGTTCGTTCTCAGCGAATTTTTCGCACCACATCTCGCACCACCTATCCGGTCTAGTACCTGCCGTGACGAAGAGCTGCACTCTCTAGATGCGAGCAGCGCGAATTGTTGCGTCCGTTCGAGCAGCACCAATTGAAAGCGGCCGCGCCGTCGCAGCGGTACCTGTTTGGGCAGGTCACGGAGCAAGCAAAATCGAGCGCTAGGCACAGGTGCGGGTGAGCTGAATCCTCGGCATCAGAAGAGAGCAGGACCCGCATCCCGACTAGAGCTAGATGGAGTTAGTCGCAAGGTGGTCGTTTCTGGTGCGAAACCGGTGCAGTCACGCCTGCTCGCGCAGATGAGCCGGGATTGACATCTGTAGGCCTCCATCGCCGAACTCTCTTCACGATGATCATCAAGCGGGTCGACTTGGCCCTCTCAAGGCTGAAACAGGGGTTCGATTCCCCTAGGGAGCGCCAATGAAATGAATGGCTTAGCGCTGTCCCAAAAATTCAGTGTCTAGTTTGTGTCTCGTGAGGCGCTTCCCGGTGCACTCTGCGCCGATCGAGCTATGACAGCACTTGAAAGTGCGTCGGTAAGCGGCGTGATCATGTCTTCTGGGAGTTGCGCTAACGGGGATGCGAATCCCTCCCTCTCCGCCAGCAGCGTGTTTCATCAGGTTTCAGCCAGTCTCGTTCAGTCTCCTAAAGCGCTGCGCAGCCAGAGCTTTTCTCAATTTCGTCTTTCGTGCCGTTTCATTTCGGCTCGCCAAATCTCACGCCCAAGTGTATGTAAAAGGGTATGTAGAGGGCAGGCGCCATGACGAGAGGCTACGGCAAACTAACAGCCAAAAAAGTCGAGCATCTGTCGGATCGCGGGCTCTATCCCGACGGAGGCGGGCTCTACCTGCAAGTCGCGAAGGGCGGCAGCAAGAGTTGGCTTTATCGCTTCAAGGTGGATGGGCGGACGCGCTGGCACGGTCTTGGCTCTGCCCGCGACGTGACCCTTGAGAACGCCCGCGACAAGGCCGCCGACGCACGCCGGCTCCGCCGTGACGGCGCCGATCCCATCGAAGCCAAGCGTGCGGCCAAGGCGGCCGCTCGCATCGAGGCGGCCAAAGCCATCACCTTCGGGGCCGCCGCCAAGCGGTTCATCAAGGCGAACGCCCCCGGATGGAAGAACGCGAAGCATGCGGCGCAGTGGACAATGACATTGCTCGGCGTCGACCCCAATGGCAAACCGGCAAAGAGCGACTACTGCAAGCGCATCCGCGACCTTCCCATCTCTGGGATCGACACCACGCTCGTCTTGCGGATCATCGAGCCGATCTGGGCAACGAAGACCGAGACTGCGAACCGCATTCGCGGTCGCATCGAGGCGGTGATCGACGCTGCCAAGGCCAAGGGCGAGTTCAAGGGCGAGAACCCGGCACGTTGGAAGGGCCATCTGGACAACTTGCTCCCCGCAACCTCCAAGGTCCGCAAGGTTCGCAATCATCCTGCTCTGCCTTACCAGCACGTATCGGCATTCATGCGAGAGCTGCGAGAGCGTGATGGTGTCGCGGCGGCAGCTCTCGAATTCCAAATCTTGACTGCTGTGAGACCCGGCAATGCAGTGGCAGCGAAGTGGGATCAAATCGATCGACAAGCGGCGCTCTGGACCATTCCTGCTGCGCTCATGAAGAGCGACGCCGAGCACAAAGTGCCGCTCAGCCAAGCTGCCCTCGACGTCCTGGATCGCATTGAAACGCTCAATGCAGGTAGCGAATACATCTTCCCCAACTCCAAGGGCAAGCCGTTGAGTGACGCCTCGACTGCTGCTGTGATCGATAGGATGAATGAGAAAGAGCGGCTCTGGATTGATCCGAAGGTCGATCGTGAAGTCGTGCCCCACGGCTTTCGCTCGTCATTTCGCGATTGGAGTGCCGAGCACGGCTATGATGACGCTGTCGCTGAGGCCGCGCTCGCGCACAAGGTCAGCGATGATGTGATCGCGGCGTACAAGCGCACCACGTTCTTTGAATTGCGCAAGCAGGTGATGAAGGATTGGGCGGAGTATTGCGCCCGGCCAGAGCGCGGCAGCGATAACGTGGTCGCACTGCGGGCGTAGCGTTTAATAACGATCCCGCACAGGCGCGTCCGCGATAGCGTTAAGTTGGTCAGCCGACAACCAGCCATGTTAACGCCCAACGTTGTCGGCTAACCAAGGCAAGCCAGCCGTTGCTTCGCATAAAAAATTTGTCGTCTAAGCCCGCTCACTATACGTTCAATGCGTTTCAGACAGTTGTATAGCATTGCAGCCATGGCACACTGGGGGCATGGTCGACAGTCCCCGCCGAACAGTACCTGAATGGCTCGCCAGCATACGGCATCCCGACGGGGCCGAACTGGATTTCTCACCTTATGTTGTTGCACCGGAGCACCTGCCTGATGTGATCCGCGCATTTGGCAAACCAAGCCCGTTTGCTCAGCGATTTCTCGTCACCGCGATTGATGAAATGGCGGCCAAGCTGTGGTTCGCCCGCAAGCACAAGCCGTCGGTCAGCTTCGACGACGCTCTCCAAGGCGGCTCAACGGCGAGGTTTCTTCCCATGCTCGGCACCGGGAGCGATTGACGGTGAGCGTTCCTCCAATTCCCGGAGCCGTTCGATTTGCGTCTTGAGGCTCTCCGGTTGTTCGGGCTCGGGCTTCATCACTCTCCGCAGCTTCTCGCCAATTTCTTTGGTAATTGCTCGGCTGTGTTGTGGTCTATG
>NZ_JBFUES010000624.1:0-4574 GCF_056403875.1 Bradyrhizobium sp. P2_E8 | reverse complement strand
TCGTTCCAGGACATCATGCAGATCAAGCAGAACGCGACGCGCGCCGCGACGCTGGTGCGGCAGCTGCTGGCGTTCTCGCGGCGGCAGACGCTGCGGCCGCAGGTGCTCGATCTCGGCGATGCGCTTTCCGACCTCACCATGCTGCTGCGCCGGCTGATCGGCGAGAAGGTCAAGCTCGACCTGATCCACGGCCGCGACCTCTGGCCAGTGAAGGTCGACGTCTCCCAGTTCGAGCAGGTGATCGTCAATCTCGCGGTGAACGCGCGCGACGCCATGCCCGATGGCGGCAAGCTGATCATCCGCACCGCCAATGTCGCCACCGAGGATGCGGGCAAGCTCGCCTACAAGGGCATGCCGGCAGCGGACTATGTGCGCATCGAGGTCGCCGACACCGGCACCGGCATCCCCGCCGACATCCGCGACAAGATTTTCGAGCCGTTCTTCTCGACCAAGGAAGTCGGCAAGGGCACCGGCCTCGGCCTCTCCACCGTCTACGGCATCGTCAAGCAGACCGGCGGCTTCATCTACGTCGATTCCGAGCCGGGGCAGGGCACCTCGTTCCACATCTTCCTGCCGCGCCATCACGCCGAGCCGGAGGTGCAGGTCGAGCAGCCCGCGGCAGTGGTCAGCGCGGCCAATGGCGCTGCGAAGGAAGCCGCGCCC
This sequence comes from Bradyrhizobium sp. P2_E8, assembly GCF_056403875.1. NCBI lineage: Bacteria > Pseudomonadati > Pseudomonadota > Alphaproteobacteria > Hyphomicrobiales > Nitrobacteraceae > Bradyrhizobium > Bradyrhizobium sp. P2_E8. The sequence continues at coordinate 3,911 of NZ_JBFUES010000624.1, read as the reverse complement.
GCGGCGGCCGAAGCGAAGCCGCGCACCGATCTGACCGGACAGGGCACCATCCTGCTGGTCGAGGACGAAGAGGGCCTGCGCGCGCTCAACGCACGTGGCCTGCGCTCGCGCGGCTACACCGTGGTCGAGGCCGAGAACGGCGTCGAGGCCATGGAGATGCTGGAGGAGCAGAGCGGCGCGATCGATCTCGTCGTCTCCGACGTGGTGATGCCGGAGATGGACGGCCCGACGCTGCTGAAGGCGATGCGCGAGAAGAACCCCGACATCAAGTTCATCTTCGTCTCCGGCTACGCCGAGGACGCGTTCGAGAAGAGCCTGCCCGAAGGCCAGCAGTTCGACTTCCTGCCAAAGCCGTTCACGCTGAGCCAGCTCGTGGCGGCGGTGAAGGAGACGATGACGAAGCAGGGGTAAGGGCTGCGCGTGGGATGCACACACCGCGCGGCAATCTCCGCCGTCGTCCTGGCGAACGCCAGGACCCATACCGCGTGATCCATCGATTGCGCGCGCTGCCAATCCCGAACGACCAGTCTTCGCCAAACCGCCTCTTGGGGTAATGGGTCCTGGCTTTCGCCAGGACGACATCGAGGAGGCAGCGCGCAATTGTCCCAACACCGTCATTGCGAGCCAACGGGTCCGCGCAAAGCGCGGCCCGATGACAGGCTCCGCGAAGCAATCCAGACTGTCTCGCGGAACCAGACTGGATTGCTTTGACCCAAGGGCTCAATACGAGGAAAAAGCGGAATTCTGGCCCTAAAGCCACCGGTACCCGGCGACCATGGCCCCCGCGCGCGCCCGGCCAAACCCCCGCCAAATATGGGCTTTTGCCACATCCCCGCGACTGAGGGCCGCAGCTACAAGTTCCGAAACCGGCTTCACTTTTCGCGCTGGCTGCCCATCTTAGGGACACGTCCCCATGCCGGGGATTTGGGAAACGAACATGAATTTCTCGCAACGCTCCCGCAGTCTCTTCAAGACAATCGCCGTCGTGCTGGCGCTTGCGCTGCCCACAGCGCTGGCGATCTCGTCCGCCGACGCGCGCGTCGGTGGCGGCATGTCGTCGGGTTCGCGCGGCTCGCGCACCTATTCGGCGCCGCCGTCGACCACGACCGCGCCGGGCTCGACCTCGCAGTTCAACCGCACCTACACCCAGCCGGGCGCAGGCATGAATTCGGCCGCGGCCGCGCCCGCGCGTGGCGGCCTGTTCGGCCGTGCCGGCGGCTTCATGGGCGGCCTCGCGGCCGGCTTCCTCGGCGCCGGCCTGCTCGGCATGCTGTTCGGCGGCGGCCTGTTCGGTGGCCTTGGCGGCCTGTCGTCCATCCTGGGCCTGATCATCCAGATCGTGCTCGTGGTGTTCGTGGTGCGGCTGGCGATGTCGTGGTGGCAGCGCCGCCACACGCCGCAGGCGGCCTATGCCAACGCTGATGCGGGTGCCGGTCCCGGACCGCAGCCGACCTATCGCAGCGGCCTTGGTGGTGGTCTTGGCGGCGGACTTGGCGGCTTCGGTTTCGGCGCCAACAACGCGCCGCTCGAGATCAAGCCTGATGACTATGAAGCGTTCGAGCGCCTGCTCGGCGATGTCCAGACCGCATGGTCGAACGAGGACGTGGCCAAGCTGCACACGCTCGCGACGCCGGAAATGGTCTCCTATTTCGAGCAGGACCTCGGCCAGAACCGCGCCCGCAACGTCGTCAACAAGGTCACCAACGTGAAGCTGTTGCAGGGCGACCTCGCGGAAGCCTGGCGCGAGGGCGAGACCGACTACGCCACGGTGGCGCTGCGCTTCGCGCTCACCGACAAGACGCTCGACCGCAACACCGGCGCGGTGGTTGCCGGCAGCGAGCAGCCGGGTGAGGCGACCGAGGTCTGGACGTTCGCCCGTCGCACCGGCGGCCAGTGGGAATTGTCGGCGATCCAGCAGACCAACTGATCTCGAGCGAATTGAACAACAAGGGCGTCGTGCCTCTGGCACGGCGCCTTTTTCTTTGAGCCGCCTATATCCTGGCACGGCCGACCATTTGGGCGAAGCACTTAATTGCTTGTTGCCCATGCAGAGCTCCCGCAATTTCGCGCCTGCCGGTTAGCGAAGGAGATATTCGGTGAGTCAGTCTGTCGCGCGCTCCAGGACAAATCACGAAACCATCGCCAGGAATTCGTCCTCGGTGCTGGAGGCGATCGAAGCGGCGTACGACCGGATCGAGGCCGAGCGCGACCGCAATTGCTGGATCTATCTCCGCCCGCGGGAGGAGGCGCTCGAAGAATGCCGCAAGCTGGTGGCACGCGCGCGGACGGGCGAAAATCTTCCGCTGCTCGGCATTCCCTTCGGTGTGAAGGACAATATCGATGTCGAGGGAATGCCGACCACGGCCGCATGCCCGGCGTTCAGCTACACGCCCTGGCATTCCGCGCACAGCGTCGAACGCCTCACCGCGGCCGGCGCAATTTGCCTCGGAAAGACCAATCTCGATCAGTTCGCCACAGGCCTGTCCGGCGCGCGTTCGCCCTATGGCCCCTGCGCGTCGGTTGCCGATGCGCGCTATGTTTCGGGCGGCTCCAGTTCCGGGTCCGCGGTCGCCGTGGCGGCCGGGCACGTCGCGTTCGCGCTCGGCACCGATACCGGCGGGTCCGGCCGCATACCTGCCGGCTTCAACAACATCGTCGGAATCAAGCCGACCGTTGGGCTGGTGTCATCGCGCGGGCTGGTGCCGAATTGCCCGACGATCGATTGCGTTTCGGTGTTCTGCAATACCGTGAGAGACGGCGAGGCGATCATCGACATCATCGAAGGGTTTGATTTCGAAGATCCCTACAGCCGCTTGCCCAGGGCCTTTTCTTTCGCCACAGGGACGGCGCCATCGTTCCGGTTCGGCCGCATCGCGTCCGCCGATCTCGAATGCTTCGGCATGCCGGAATGCGGCGAGCTCTATGAGCGCGCCTGCGAGCGTTTCACGCAGATCGGAGGCACGGCGATCGAGGTGGACTTCGCCCCGTTCCGCCAGGCCGGGGAGTTGATGTTCAGCGGACCCTGGGTCGCGGAGCGGCACTCGGCCATCGCTTCGCTGATGGACATCAATTCCGGCTCCCTGCTTGATGTCACGAGGACCGTGCTGGGCTCAGCCGCCGGCTATTCAGCGATCGACACGTTTGGTGCCATTCACCGGTTGCACCGACTTCGCCGCGACGCCGAGGCGATCTTTGCTGGTATCGATGCGCTGGTGGTCCCGACCGCACCGCGGCCGTTCACGCTGGAGGAGATGGATCGCGATCCGATCACCCTCAATAATCGCCTCGGCTACTACTCGTACTTTGCCAATCTGCTCGATCTCTGCGGCGTGGCGGTTCCGAACGCGACATTGCCGAACGGCATGCCCATGGGCGTGACCATGCTGGCGCCGGCCTGGCATGATCGCGCGCTGATCGGACTGGCGCGGCGGTTCGAGGCCAACGCAGGCAATGYGGCGTTCGAATTGAAGTCTGGCGGCTGAATTATTCCGCCTGCTGTCCGAGCGTCGAAAGATCCAGGATCGAAATCACGGATCTGTCGTACCTGATCACGCCTTCCTCCTGAAGCCGCGCGAGTTGTACCGTCACCCATTGGCGGGTGGATCCGATGAGATTGGCGAGATCGCCGTGGGTAAACGGCATTCCGACGACGATCTCATCGCCGCGCTTCACGCCGTAGACGTGCGACAGGAAGATCAACAGGCTATGCAGCCGCTCGGTCACCGAGCGGGTCCCGAGCATCTGGGCCATCGCCGAATAGCATCGCGCCTTGAATGCCAGGGCATCCAGCAGGGCGACGGCGATCGCCGGCGATTCCAGCGCAAGCCGCCGCAGCGCCGGTCCGGGCATGAACGTCAACCGGCTGCGTTCGGCCGCAACCGATGTCCACATGTGCGGGCCCGTTCCGAATA
>NZ_JBFUES010000623.1:0-4574 GCF_056403875.1 Bradyrhizobium sp. P2_E8 | reverse complement strand
ACGTGACGCCGTTCGGCCAGTTCGTCGCAAGTCGCCACGCCGATGTCAGCCTCGTGATGCGCGACAAGCGCTTCGGCAAGGATTTCGTCGAGCGCTCCAAGCGCCGTTACAGCGAAAAGATCATGGACGAGCCGGTGTTCCGCAGCATGAGCCACTGGATGCTGCAGTCTGATCCTCCGGATCACACCCGCCTGCGCGGCCTCGTCGTGAAGGCCTTCACCGCGCGGCGCGTCGAGGACATGCGGCCGCGCATCCAGCAGATCGTCGATGAGGCCATCGATGCGGTGATCGACCGCGGCCACATGGACCTGATCGAGGATTTCGCCTTCCGCCTGCCCGTCACCATCATCTGCGACATGCTCGGCATCCCCGAGGACCATCGCGAGGTCTTCTACAAGAGCTCGCGCGACGGCGGGCGGCTGCTCGACCCCGTGCCGCTCACGCCGGAGGAGATCGCGAAGGGCAACGCCGGCAACATGATGGCGCAGATGTATTTCCAGCAGCTGTTCGAGCTGCGCCGCAAAAATCCCGCCGACGACCTCACCACGCAGCTGGTGCAGGCCGAGGAAGACGGCAACAAGCTCACCAACGAGGAGCTGACCGCCAACATCATCCTGTTGTTCGGCGCCGGTCATGAGACCACGGTCAATCTGATCGGCAACGGCCTGCTCGCGCTGCATCGCAACCCGGACCAGCTTGCGCTGCTCAAGGCGCGGCCGGAGCTGATCGTGGGTGCGATCGAGGAGTTCCTGCGCTACGATTCTTCGGTGCAGATGACCGGGCGCGTCACGCTCGAGGACATCGACGATCTCGGCGGCAAGAAAATCCCCAAGGGCGAGACCGTGCTCTGCCTGCTCGGCTCGGCCAACCGCGATCCGGCGGTCTACCCCGATCGCCCCGACCGGCTCGACGTCACCCGTCCCAACGTCAAGCCGCTGTCGTTCGGCGGCGGCATCCATTTCTGCCTGGGGGCCCAATTGGCGCGGATCGAGGCCGAGATCGCCATCGCGACGCTCCTGCGCCGGCTGCCGGATCTGCGCATCGACGACGTCGAGAACCCGGAATGGCGGCCGACCTTCGTGCTGCGCGGCCTGAAGAGCTTGCCGGCGAGCTGGTGAGGCGGCGGCACGCGTTAACCTCCGCGCGCAACAGTCGCTGTGACTTCGCCACACTTCCCCTTATATAAGGGGCTGTTCCGGCGCGCCTGAAGCCTTCCAAGGGGCAAGGTTTGGCCCGGATGCCGATTTGGCCGAGGGGAGACCCGTGCAGACGACGCTGCTCGGATTGGCGATTGCCTTCATCATTGCGCTTCTGGCCGCGCTGATCGGGCCCTACTTCATCGACTGGAACCAGTTCAGGCCCCAGTTCGAGGCGGAGGCAGGCCGGATCATCGGCGTGCCGGTGCGGGTGGCGGGCGAGCTCGACGCCCGGCTGCTGCCGGCGCCGACGCTGCGGCTGCGTTCGGTCACGTTTGGCGGCAACAATGATCCCGGCCGCCTGCGCGCCGACAAGCTCGACGTCGAATTCAGCCTCTCCTCGCTGATGCGCGGCGAATGGCGCGCCACCGAGCTGACTGTCAATGGCATGGCGGTCGATCTCGGCCTCGACGCCAGGGGGCGGGTCGATTTGCCCTCCACCGCGAGCGGCACCTTCAATCTGGCTTCGCTGGCGATCGAGCGCCTCAATCTCACCGGCCGCATCGCCCTGCACGATGCCTCAAGCCGCTCGACGCTGGAGCTGAGCGACATCGCCTTCTCCGGCGACGTCCGCTCGCTGGCCGGCTCGGTGCGGGGCGACGGCAGTTTCATCGCCTCCGGGGTGCGCTACCCGTTCCGCATCTCCTCCGGCCCGAGCGCTGACGGCAGCGCCACCCGTCTCCACCTCAACATCGATCCCGGCCAGCGCGCCATCCTCGCCGATCTCGAAGGCGTGCTCGTCTTCGACAACCGCCTGCCGAAATTCGACGGCGCGCTGACGATCGCGGTGCCGGCGGCGAAGAAGGCAGGCGAGGCCGGGCCGACGCCCTGGAAGCTCACCGCAAAACTCAAGGCCGATCCCGCCGGCGCCAAATTCGACCAGATTGACGCGAGCTTTGGCGCTGAGGACAACGCGTTGAAAGCCGGCGGCGTCGGCGACCTCAAGTTCGGCGCCTCGCCGCTGCTGCGCGCGGTGCTGTCGGCGCGCCAGTTCGATGCCGACAAGCTGGCCGGCAAGGACGATGCCGAGCCGCTGCGCATCCTGCCGGCGCTGCGCGCCGGCCTTGCCGTCATCCCGCAGGCGCCGATCCCGGCGCAGATCGAGTTCAACTCCGACCAGATCATGCTGGGCGGCCGTCCGCTCCAGAACATTGCGGCCGAGCTCAAGACCGACGGCCGGTCCTGGACGTTCCAGCGGCTCGAGCTGCGCGCGCCCGGCATGACGCAGCTCTCGCTGAACGGTGCGGCGCCCGGCGCCGACAGTTTCAGCGGCCGGCTCAGCGTCGAATCCTCCGATCCTGATACGCTGGTGGCATGGCTCCAGGGCCGCAACGAGGTCAACCGCCGCAGCACCCGGCCGCTGCGCCTTGCCGGCGACGTGACGATTGCCGCCAACCATCTCGCCATCGACAGGCTGAAGGCCGACATCGAAGGCGGCGCCGTCGAGGGACGAATTGCTTTCGTTCAGACCGGCGCGAGCAAGGGCTCGCGGATCGATGCCGAGCTCAAGGCCGACCGTCTCGATCTCGACGCCGCCGCGAGTTTTGTCCGCGCGCTCGGCGGGCCGCAAGGCGAATGGCCGGAGGAGGCAAAGCTCTCGCTCGATGTCGGCCGTGCGATCTCCGCCGGCCAGGAGCTGCGGCCGTTTGCGGCGAAGCTCGGCTACAATCCGGCGTCGCTGTCGCTGGAGCAGTTGCGGTTCGGCCAGACCAGCGGCGTGACCACCGAGGCGAGCGGCAGCTTCGACCGCACCAAAGCCACCGGCAAGCTCGCGCTGAAATCCTCGGCCAATTCGCTGCGCGAGCTCACCGCGCTGATCGAGCCGTTTGCGCCGTCGGTGCGCGCACGCTTCGATGCCATCGCGCCGCTGCCCGGTGCGACCCGCCTGAAGCTCGATTTGAGCCTCGACAAGAACGCCGAGCATGCCGATCGCAGCGACGCCCGCGCCGTGTTCGATCTCGACGCGCCGCAGCTCAAGGCCACCGTGACGCTGGCCGCACAGACGCCGGTGGCGGCCGTCAACGGCATCGACATCGACCGCCTGCGCAACAGCGACTTCACGCTCGATTCGAAACTGTCGACCCCGCAGGCCGGCGCGCTGCTGGCCCTGCTCGGTCTCGACCGCATGGTGGCCGCAGCCGAGGGCACCTCGCAGTTCGAAGGCCGGTTAAGCGGCGCCTGGCGCCGTCCGCTACAATTGAACGCAAAGCTGAGCGGCGGCGGGCTGGACGCCGACGCGCAGGGCAGCGTCGAATTGTCCGCGCCGGAGCCAAAGGCGTCCGTGAATCTGCGCGTGCGCAACGTCAACCTCGCGCCGCTGTTCGGGACCGGCCCGGCCGACAAATCGGCGCGGACCGTCAGCCTGTCGTCCCGCGTCGCGCTATCAGGCAATCGCCTGACCTTCGACGATCTCGACAGCAGCGCGGCCGGCTCGCATCTGCGCGGCCGTCTGGCGGTGACGCTCGACCAGGAGAAGAGCGTCGACGGCGAAGTCGGCCTCGACTCGCTCGATCTTGCGCCCACGCTTGCGGTGGCCATTGGCGCTGCGGGCCGCGACGCCGGCGAGCCGCTGAGCGCGGGGCTCCTCGGTGGCTGGCGCGGCCGCATCGCCTTTCAGGCGTTGCGCGGCACGCTGCCGGGCGGCGTCGAGCTGCGTCCCTTCGGCGGGACGATCCGGAGCGACGGCCAGTCGCTCGCGCTCGATGCGCTGAAGGGCGGCGTCGGCGGCGGCGAGATGTCGGCGAGCTTTGATGCGCGCAATGGCGCCGGTGGCATTGCGCTGAACGCCCGTATCGAGCTCAGCAATGTCGATGCGACCACGCTGCGCTACCGCGATCTCGCTTTGCCCAAGGGACGGGCCTCGGTGCAGATGGCCCTGACCAGCCAGGGCCGCAGCGTCGCGGCGTTGACCGGCGCGCTCGCCGGCAACGGCACGGTGACGCTGGAGTCTGCGGAAATCAGCGGCCTCAACCCGCGTGCCTTCGAGATCGCCATCCGCGCCAGCGACGGCGGCCAGGTCGCCGACGACAACAGGCTGCGGCAGCTCGTCGAGCCCGCGCTGGCGGCGGGTCCCATTGCGGTCGCCTCGGCGCAGATCCCGTTCACGATCCGCGACGGACGGCTGCGCGTTGGCGCCACGCCGCTGGAGGCGAAGAACGCCCGCGCCATCGTCTCCGGCGGCTACGACATTCCCGCCGACCAGGCCGACATCCGCGCCAGCCTGACGCCGATCATGACCGGGCTCTCGGGTGCACCGCCGGAAATCCAGTTGTTCGCGGCGGGGCCCCCCGACAAGCTCAATCGCACCGTCGATCTTGGGCCGCTGTCCTCTTGGCTCGCGGTGCGCACGATCGATCGCGAGACGCGCCGGCTCGATGC
>NZ_JBFUES010000622.1:0-4579 GCF_056403875.1 Bradyrhizobium sp. P2_E8 | reverse complement strand
GCGCGATGGTGTTGACGCGGATCTTCTGGCTCGCGAAGTCGCGCGCGGCCGGCAGCGTGAGGCCGACGACGCCACCCTTCGACGCCGCATAGGCGATCTGGCCGATCTGGCCTTCATAGGCCRCCACCGACGCGGTGTTGATGATGACACCGCGCTCCTCGCCAATCGGCTCGACGGTGACCAGGCGCTCCGCGAACAGCCGCAGGCAGTTGAAGGTGCCGATCAGGTTGACGTTGATGATGCGCGCGAACTTCTCCAGCGGATAGACGCCGTCGCGGCCGACGATGCGCTGCGAGCCGCCGATGCCGGCGCAGTTCATCAACACGCGGGCGACGCCATGCGCGGCTTCCGCCTTGGCGATCGCCGCCTTGATCTGCTCCTCGCTGGTGACGTCGGCATGCAGCGCGACGCCCTTCACTTCGGCCGCGACCTTCTCGGCGTTTTCCTTGCTCTGGTCGATCACGCCGATCCTGGCGCCCTTGGCGGCCATGGCGCGGGCGGTCGCGGCACCAAGGCCCGAACCACCGCCGGTGATGAGAACGGCTACGTCTTTCAACTGCATCGCTTGTACCTTTCCTCTACCTTTTCCTTGGGCGTTTCTTCTCTGGACTTGAAGAGTCCGCCGGATCATCCGGCCGCGGCAGCTTCCTCGACCTTGGTGAGGATGCCGCCGCAGATCAGCGTTTCCATGTGCTTGATGTATTGCCGGCAGACTTCATCGGTGACCGGGCCGACGCCGGTCGCGCGGGACATCGCGTGCCGGCCGAAGAACAGGTGATCGCAGGCGCCGATCAGGCTGGTGTAGAACAGCACCGGATCGGTCTGGCGGAATTCGCCGCTGCTGACGCCTTCGGCGAGCAGGCGGCGATGAAAATCCAGCAGCGGCGCGACGAAGAATTTCGAGACTTCGTCGGCAGAACCCGCATTGGTTTCGTGCAGGAGATAGTGGATCAGCCGGTTCATATAGGGGAACCGGTGATAGGCCCGGATGATGCCGCCAATATGCAGCTTCAGCTTCGCGGTCGGCGTGATCGGCTGGGCCAGCAGATATTCGAGGTTGGAGAGCTCCGTCCCCGCGTCGCGCTCGAGCAGCGCCAACAGCAGGCCGTCCTTGTTGCCGAAGTGATATTTGACCAGCGCGGCGTTGGCGCCTGACTTCTGGGCGATGTCGGAGAGCGAAATCTCGATCGAGGAACGTTCGATCATCAGCTCACTTGCGGCCACGAGCAATTTCTCTGCCGTGGAATTCTTTCCGCTGGGGAGCCTGGTCGGTACGCTGGTAGCCACGGAGTTCCCTGTTCTCGCCGCTTGAAGCGGGGCGCAGATAAGCCCAAGCAGCGCCTCATCACAAGAGTTAATTGATCGATTGACTAAATGATGTCGCACCCTTTTAATCCGCCCCCGACAACCAACCCGATCCAGAAAAATTCAGGGAGAAACCGAAATGGCCGAGGCTTACATCGTCGCCGCTGCGCGTACCGCCGGCGGGCGCAAGGGGGGCCGCCTCGCCGGCTGGCATCCGGCCGATCTCGCCGCCAAGGTGCTGGACGAGCTGGTCGATCGCACCAAGGTCGATCCGGCCCTGGTCGAGGACGTGATCATGGGCTGCGTGATGCAGGTCGGCGAACAGTCCAACAACGTCGCGCGTAATGCGATCATGGCCTCGAAGCTGCCGGAAAGCGTGCCGGGCACGTCGATCGACCGCCAGTGCGGCTCCTCGCAGCAGGCGTTGCACTTCGCGGCGCAAGCCGTGATGTCCGGCGCGATGGACGTCGTGATCGCCGCCGGCGTGGAATCGATGACACGCGTGCCGATGGGCCTGTCCTCGCAGCTTCCGGCCAAGAACGGCTTTGGCAATTACAAGAGCCCGGGCATCGAGGCGAAGTACCCCAACATCGTGTTCAGCCAGTTCACCGGCGCGGAGATGATGGCCGAGAAGTACGGCCTCTCCAAGGATGAGCTCGACGAATACTCCTACAACAGCCATCAGCGCGCGATCGCGGCGACGCAAGCCGGTCACTTCAAGAAGGAGATCGTCCCACTCGAGATCACCCGCGCCGACGGCAGCAAGGATACCCACCACATCGACGAGGGCATCCGCTTCGACGCCACGCTCGACGGCATCAAGGGCGTCAAGCTGATCGCCGAGAACGGCAAGCTCTCCGCGGCCAGCGCCAGCCAGATCTGCGACGGCGCTTCCGGCGTCATGGTGGTGAACGAGCGCGGGTTGAAGCAGCTCGGCGTCAAGCCGCTCGCGCGCGTCCATCACATGACCATGATGGGCGGCGATCCCGTGATCATGCTGGACGCGCCGCTGCACGCCACCAGGCGCGCGCTGGAGAAGGCCGGCATGACGATCGGCGACATCGACCTGTTCGAGGTCAACGAGGCCTTCGCCTCGGTGCCGACCGCCTGGCTCAAGACCACCGGCGCCGATCCGGAGCGGCTCAACGTCAATGGCGGCGCCATCGCGCTCGGCCATCCGCTCGGCGGCTCCGGCACCAAGCTGATGACGACGCTGGTCCACGCGCTGCACCAGCGTGGCAAGCGCTATGGCCTTCAGACCATGTGCGAAGGCGGCGGCATGGCGAATGTGACGATCGTGGAGCGGCTGTAAGCTGTCTTCCAAACGGATGGTGTCGTCCCGGACAAGCGCGCCTCAAGCGCGCGCCGATCCGGGACCCATAACCACAGGAGTCTGTGGTTATGCCGCGCTGGAGATCCATCTCGTTTCAAAAGTCGAGGCCTGTGGTTATGGATTCCGGCCTTCGCCGGGATGACACCTTTTCTGTTGCGAGACCTTCCCGATGACTCACCCCTCAATCCACGCGCGCACGAATCCCGACAAGATCGCCTACCAGATGGCCGGTACCGGCAAGGCGATCACCTATCGCGAGCTCGACGAGCTCTCGAACCAGGGCGCACACCTGTTCCGCTCGCTCGGCCTGAAGGCCGGCGACCACATCGCGCTGTTGATGGAGAACCGGCTCGCCTTCATGGAGATCTGCTGGGCAGCACAACGCAGCGGGCTCTATTACACCGCGATCAGCCGCTATCTGAAGCAGGATGAGATCGACTACATCATCGCCGATTGCGGCGCCAAGGTCGTGATCACCACGCCGAAATGCGCCGACCAGATCAAGGCCCTAATCAAGGGCACGCCAGGCGAGCCGATCTTCTACATGATGGACGAGCCGCTGTCCGGATTCCGTTCCTACGACAAGGAAGCCGCAGCGCAGCCAACGACGCCGATCGCCGACGAGGTCGCCGGCTACGACATGCTGTATTCGTCGGGCACCACCGGCCGACCCAAGGGCATCAAGAAGGCGTTCGAGGGCAACAGGATCGACGTGCCGAACGCCTTCCTGCGCGTGCTCTGCGCCGACATGTGCGGCATGAATGCGGAGAGCACGTATCTCTCGCCGGCGCCGCTCTATCACGCGGCGCCCCTGCGCTTCAACATGATGGCGATCGTGCTCGGCGGCACTTCCATCATCATGGAGCGTTTTGACGCCGAAGAGTTCTTGAGGCTGGCCGAGAAGTACAAGGTCACACAATCGCAGCTCGTGCCGACCATGTTCGTGCGCATGCTGAAGCTGCCGGACGAGATCCGCACGAAGTACAACGTCTCGACGCTCAAGGGCGCCATCCACGCCGCCGCCCCCTGCCCGGTCGACGTCAAAGCAGCAATGATCGAATGGTGGGGACCGATCCTGATCGAGTACTACGCCGGCTCCGAAGGTAACGGCGTCACCGTGTGCAATTCGAAAGAATGGCTGGAGCATCGCGGCAGCGTCGGCCGCGCCGTGGTCGGCAAGATCAAGATTCTCGACGAGAACGACGAGGAGCAGCCGCTAGGTGAGATCGGCACGGTCTATTTCGCCGACGCGCCGGTTTTCACCTATCACAACGATCCCGAGAAGACCAAGAAGGCCTACAACGCCAAGGGCTGGTCGACGCTCGGCGATGTCGGCTATCTCGACAAGGACGGCTTTCTCTATCTCACCGATCGCAAGTCCTACATGATCATCTCGGGCGGGGTGAACATCTACCCGCAGGAGACCGAGGACGTGCTCATCACCCACCCCGATGTCGCCGACGTCGCCGTGTTCGGCGTGCCGAACGAGGAGATGGGCGAGGAGGTGAAGGCGGTGGTGCAGCCGCACGACATGACGCGTGCGGGCAAGGCGCTGGAAGCCGACCTGATCGCCTACTGCAAGGGCCGCCTCTCCGCGATCAAGTGCCCGCGCTCGATCGATTTCGAGGTCGAGCTGCCGCGCACGCCGACCGGCAAGCTGGTGAAGCGTCACCTGCGCGACAGATATTGGCCGAAGGTAGCGGCGAAGATTTAAGGCGCTTCGTAGCGTGGATTAGCGAAGCGTAATCCACCTCTTCTGTTTCCGCAGAGACAAACAGTGGTGGGTTACGCCTTCGGCTAACCCACCCTACGATTTCGGCGCAAGCATCCTCAATCGAACAGACTCGGCGTGTGGTTCACCAGCGCGCCTTCGATCTCGAGCATCTTCAGCTTCGTCACCACGCCGCCATTGGCCGAGAAGCCGCCGGGCTTGTTGCCGGC
>NZ_JBFUES010000621.1:0-4584 GCF_056403875.1 Bradyrhizobium sp. P2_E8 | reverse complement strand
GTTGGGAGCAGGCCATGTTCGGAGCGTTAAGCGCTGTCAGCGTCGCGGTGGGCTCCGCGCTGGCAATGGGCGCAAAACGGTACGTGACACGCAGCGAAACCCTCGAGACCTGGGCAGGCGCCTTTCTTGTCCTCGGATTTGGCTTGCTGGGTGCGGTCTTACCGCATTAAGAGCCTTCGCCCGACGGCCTTGACAAGTATCCTCTTATGGCTGTGCTCCGGCAGGAGCGAGAGCCGGCGACGACGCAGTCAAAGTTTGAAGAAAAGCAATCAGGTCCGTCTTTTCGTCTGGAGCGAGAGACAGCGGCTTGATCGACGGCGATCGGCTTGGACGGTCAATTCCCCCCTTGTCGTAGAGTTCGATGACCTCTTCGAGGGTTGCAACGGATCCATCGTGCATGTAGGGCGCGCGCCGCGCGACATCGCGCAGGGTTGGCGTTTTGAATGCGTAGCGCAACTTTTGCGAAGTCGGAAACAGCCGGCCGCGTCCGACATCGTCCTTGCCTGCAGCGCCAATATCCTGAAACGATCCGTCTGTAAAAGACGGTCCGCTGTGGCAGTTTGCGCAACGCGCTTTGCCGTTGAAGACTTCAAAGCCGCGTTTTGCCGCGGCATTGATGGCAGTTTCGTCCCCCTTGATCCAACGGTCGAATGGGGACTCGCCAGCGACAATACGACGTTCAAATGTCGCCAAGGCGGCTTCAATTCGGGGGCGCGTGATCACAGGGTCCCCAAACGCGCTTGCGAAGGCATCGACATAGGCGGGAACAGCGGACAGACGGGTGATTAGTTCCGCTTCCGACAGGTTCATATTCGCCCGGCCAGTGATTGGCCCGAAGGTAACGGCCTCGATATCCCTGAACTTGCCATCCCAGCCCAGCGGTTCGGTGAACGCCACGTCAATCAGGGTTGGCGAACGTAGCGGCAGGCCTTTCGGATCCTCGCCCAGCGCACGAGCACGGCCATCAGCCCAGGACAGCGAGGGATTGTGGCATGACGCACAGGAGACCGTGCCGGATTTGGAGAGCAGCGGATCGAAGAAGAGCTTTTCCCCGAGAGCAGCTTTCGGCTCCGAATATGGATTGTTATCCGGGAACGGAATCGCCGCAGGCCGACGATAGCTGGCGCGCATCTCTGCGAGATCGCCCGATGGCTCCGCCGCTGTCGAGACAAAGCGCTGGCCCAGCAGCAAAAACGCCGCAACCAAAGCCAGGCTGACCCAGACCCTCATCGGCTCCTCGGACGAGATTATGGCTTCCCATATCAGCAACTTGGTCAAGGAAGCCTTAATTTGACGCCGCGAATTATGGAAACGAACCCCCGGCGGTAGTCTTACGGCCCCTTCGCCATAGCGCTCTTCGGCTCACAGCGGCCCAGGAGCCAGATAGTGATCGGGGTGAATTTGCTGGTCCTTCGGTGCAGGCGCGGGACAAGCTGCCTCCGTCAGGCGACTTGCATCGCCATCCATGTTCCCGCCGAACGACTCGGCGGGCCTTGCCAAATCAATGACCCGCCGGTCCAGGACGTAGATGCCCTCGTTAATGATAATAGCCGCGGTTCGAAACGATCCGGGCAGCCCTTTGACCAGAATCTTGCGGAAGCATTTACCGCGGCCGGCGGATTCCATCGAAGCTGCTGTCTCGCGCACAAAAGCAGGTTGTGCGACTCCGGGCTCTGGAAGGACGGCCGATGCTGCATACGGTCGCGACCATGCCGGCTTGGGTTGGAGCGAGACTGCGGAAAGACTCGTWGACTGAGCGCACGATGCTCGAACCCTCAGCCCAGGAAGGCGTGGAGCTGGGAGCCGCCAGCCAGGAGATGCACGCGGCGCCCTGTCCGGCGGAGGTCGCGCCTCTTCTCGGGTTGTCGCCGCGGGATCCAGCCTTCGTGATCGAGCGTCTGGTCAGCGATCGGCAGAACCGACCAGTCCAGCATCTGGTCGCAACGTTCCGCTGGGACAGCTTCAGCTACAATCCCCATTGAAGGATAAAGGATTTTCGAACTTTCTAGACCAAAACCTACATCACATGGCGGGGGTCACCGACCAAGGGGGCGGCGACCCCCTCGCCGCGAAGGCGTCGATACGCGAAACGAGGACGACTTCGCGACTGCATCCAGCATCGGCACCGGGCCGGCCGGTGCAAGGACCTTCTTGCGTTAGTATTACTTGGGTCGCTTAACGAGGCCGGGCCGCTTCGTGGATCGGCTTCGTGAGACCATTTCCTCAACACTTCGCAGCGTCCGAGCGAATTCGGACCGAATATGTCGAACGTGCGCCGCATCTTTTGGCTCTGAGAGAAAAGCAATCTTCACGAGGAAGCGGTTCAATCGCGATGTGACGAGAAGATTGTCAGAGTGCTGCGAGCGCAAGTTCGTGATCTGTCGTCGCATCTCAACGAGGTCGAGCCGGTCATCGTCGGGCATATTTGCGAATTGAAGCTTGTATCGGATAAACGAAGCCGCCGCGCCGAATATCTTGGCGCGACGGCTGCGCCATGGTGAACCCGAACGGGGCAATGTCCGGTGCAAGAGAGGCTAACGCTCTGTAGCCCAGGTGCAACCGAAGACGCGGATTAAGCTTGATGTGGCTGCGGAAGGTTAAATCTGGAACAAGGGCTGCTGTCGCGCGGCAGCATGCCAGCGTGGCGCCGGCATGTCTTGCAAGTGCAATAGGGCAGATGGGGCCTACGCCAGCCGGTATTTCTCCGGACGAAGCCGTCGCCGAAATCAATCGCAGCGGCCATGGACATCACGATTTAGAAATTGCGATCCGGGGCGAGAGGGGCCGCTATTCCACGTAAGAAGGCCGGCAAAGGGCGCCGGCGGCATTGTGCCAGACTGGCCAGTCTAAAAAAGAAAAAGCCGCCCGGAAGCGGCTAGTTCTTGGTCTTCTCTTCTGCTTATTTCTTTAGGGCGTCAGCGGCGTCCCGCGCGGCATCCTTCACGTCTCCCACCGCGCTGTGGGCGGATCCCTTAGCCTTATCAATCTTGCCTTCGGCTTCCAAATCCTTGTCACCACTGAGCTTGCCGGCCCCCTCTTTGATGGCACCTTTTACCTTATCGGCAGCGCCCTTCACATGTTCGCGGTCCATGATCGTATCCTTTGCAGTTGGAAGATAAAACAATGAAAGCGTTGCTCTGTCGTTCCTCCAGCGGACGCTCGGCGTTCCACAAAGTGAAGGTGGAACCATCGAAATCCATGAACCGCCCTTGAGCTATCGCGCGAGCAAAATGGCGGGTCCGGCAGAGTAGTAGATGGGTAGCCCAAAGCCCCAGAGCCGCCCGCCACAGGCCCGGCGGCAGCGATCTTCGAGAAAGGGCGGCCCGCCTGGGCGGGCCGCCCCAGAACTCAGCGTACTCAGGCTCCGTAGAGTTGGCGCTCTCTCCGAACCTCTTCGGCGTTATATGGTTGGGCGGAAGGATCGTAGCTCTTCCACCCGGCCTTCTGCCAAGCCACACTCCGGTCGCGCAGATTGACGGAGGACTGATTGAGGATAGCTTCGTATCGCGTCCGATCGTCATCCGGAACGCGGGCGGAAACCAGCGTGCCGCCACGCCTCACGCCCTCAGCGTAGAGCGGTGCTTCCTCGTCGGAGACGCCAGCCTGCGTCAATGCCCCCACTACGCCACCCGTGGCAGCGCCGGCAGTCGCAGAAGCACGCTAGCCATGACTTCACCGTACTCCTAGTTCGAGTCATTTCCCTGCCGCGCGTCGGATTCTGAACCTAGCTGCCCTGATCAAGAATCTCGCGCACGCGCATTGCAAGTTTTGCCTGCGAAACCGGCTTCTCCAGGAGATTGACGCCGTCATCGAGCCTGCCTTGATGGACGACCGCGTTGCGGGAATATCCGGTCATGTACAAAATTTTTAATCCCGGCTTGATTTGCCCTGCTCGCCTTCCGAGCTCGCGCCCGCTTGTGCCCGGCATCACGACGTCGGTAAGCAGAAGGTCAACCTTGGAGTTCTCCTGCAATAAAATGGTCAGAGCTGCTTGCGCGCTGCGGGCGGTGAGAACTCGGTAGCTGAGCTCTCTGAGAACTTCAGAAATATACTCGCGTAAATCTGCGTCATCCTCGACGACCAGGATCGTTTCGGACTTCTCACCTTCGGGGGCGTACTGCTCAAGCGCAGCCTCCTCTTGTCCAGCGCGCCCGAAAAAGCGCGGAAAGTACATCTTGATCGTCGTGCCTTGCCCCGCCTCGCTGTAGATTTTTGCGTGGCCTCCTGATTGTTTGACGAAACCGTAAACCTGGCTCAAGCCGAGGCCGGTGCCGTGCCCGGGATCCTTTGTGGTGAAGAACGGTTCGAAGGCGTGACTGAGAACGTCGGGTGACATTCCGCTCCCGGTATCGCTCACGCAAATGGCGACATATTGGCCGGGGACCACTTCAGGATTCAGGCGGCAATAGTCCTCATCAGCGGAAATGTTGGCAGCTTCCAAAGTCAGCTTCCCGCCATCGGGCATGGCGTCGCGCGCGTTGATTGCAAGGTTGACGATAGCCGACTCCAATTGGTTGGGATCGGCCTCGATTTGCCATAGCCCCGCGCTCCCGACCGTCTGAACCTCAACGCGCTCTCCAAGCG
>NZ_JBFUES010000620.1:0-4589 GCF_056403875.1 Bradyrhizobium sp. P2_E8 | reverse complement strand
GTGCAGGAGAGTGCCGGTATCGCCGACGACGGCGAGGCATTGAGGCACCTGGCGAAGCTGACGCTAGCCTTCCTCGCCGCCACCCGCGGTCCCCTCGGTACGATCTGGCTGAACGAGACGGGCGAGTTGGAGGAGACGCCGGCCTTCCCGGTCCAGGCGGTCGATACGCTCGGCGCGGGCGATGTCTTCCATGGCGCCTTCACGCTCCGCCTCGCCGAGGGAGAGGGGGTGCGCGAGGCGCTGCGATTCGCCGCGGCGGCTGCAGCGCTGAAATGTACCCGCCATGGTGGCGGTCTGGCCGCCCCACAACGCCTTGAAGTTGAACAGCTTTTGCACATGCCGCCTGCGGCGGCGCGCAGCGGGCCGGCGCGATTATAGGCTTGCCGTGGAATGATTTTCTCTATATCAGGGAAATCTGCCCAAGAAATGGAACAAAGTTCTTCAAATGACTGACCTCGCTGTCCAGATCCCCGAGACCAGCCGCCGCCTCGACGCCATCGACCGCAAGATCCTGATGGTACTCCAGGAGGATGCCTCCCTCTCCGTCGCCGAGATCGGCGACCGTGTCGGCCTGTCCTCGACCCCCTGCTGGAAGCGCATCCAGCGGCTGGAGGCTGACGGCGTGATCCTGAAGCGGGTCGCCCTGGTCGACCAGAACAAGATCGGGCTCGGCATCTCCGTGTTCGTCTCGGTGGAGAGTGCCGACCATTCCGACGCCTGGCTCAAGAAGTTCGCCGAAGCCGTCAGCGCCATGCCCGAGGTGATGGAGTTCTACCGGATGGCCGGCGACGTCGACTACATGCTGCGCGTCGTGGTCGCGGACATGCAGGCCTATGACGTGTTCTACAAGAAGCTGATCAGCGCCGTGCCGCTGAAGAACGTCACCTCGCGCTTCGCGATGGAGAAGATCAAGTCGGTCACCGCGCTGCCGATCCCGGCGGTGGTGGCGGCGTAAGAGCTCACCACACGAAAAGTGTCATCGCCCGGCTTGACCGGGCGATCCAGTACTCCGAGATGCCAGCGTTTGGACCGGGAGGCCGCGGCGTACTGGATGCCCCGCCCCCGTGCGCAATTGCGCACTAGGCGGGCATGACGCAGTGTATGTGGTGATACCGGCCCCTCTCAGATCTTCTGATTGTACTCGCCGACTTCGGGATGCGTGCGCAGCACGCTGTTCACCATCTCGAACATGTCGTGCATGCGCTGCTCGGAGACCGGGCTCTCGACCACGACGACGAGCTCGGGCTTGTTGGAGGAGGCGCGCACCAGGCCCCAGCTGCCGTCCTCGACCGTGACGCGCACGCCGTTGACGGTGACGAGGTCGCGGATCGCCTGGCCGCCGATCTTGGCCCCCTTCGCCTGCAGGCCTTCGAAATGCTTCACGACCTTGTCGATGACGCCGTATTTGACCTCGTCGCCGCAATGCGGCGACATGGTCGGCGACGACCAGGTTTTTGGCAGTGCGTTCTTCAGATCAGCCATCGATTTGCCGGGCGCGCGGTCGAGCATGTCGCAGATCGCGATCGCCGACACCAGGCCGTCGTCATAGCCGCGCCCGTACGGCTTGTTGAAGAAGAAGTGGCCGGATTTCTCGAAGCCCGCGAGCGCGCCCATCTCGTGGGTGCGGCGCTTCATGTAGGAATGGCCGGTCTTCCAATAGGCGACCTTCGCGCCCTGCTTCTGGAGAACAGGATCGGTGACGAACAGGCCGGTCGACTTCACGTCGACGACGAACTGCGCGTCCTTGTGGATCGCCGACATGTCGCGGGCGAGCATCACGCCGACCTTGTCGGCAAAGATCTCCTCGCCGGTGTTGTCGACGACGCCGCAGCGGTCGCCGTCGCCGTCGAAGCCGAGCCCGACATCGGCCTTGTGCTGCAGCACGGCGTCGCGGATCGCGTGCAGCATCTCCATGTCTTCAGGATTCGGATTGTATTTCGGGAAAGTGTGGTCGAGCTCGGTGTCGAGCGGGATCACCTCGCAGCCGATCGCCTCCAGCACCTGCGGCGCGAACGCGCCGGCGGTGCCGTTGCCGCAGGCCGCGACAACCTTGAGCTTGCGCGTCAGCTTCGGACGGCTGGTGAGATCGGCGATGTAGCGCGCCRGATAATTCTCGTGGAACTGGTAGGAGCCGCCGACCTTGTTCTTGAACTCGGCGCCCAGCACGATCTCCTTGAGCCGCGTCATCTCGTCCGGGCCGAACGTCAGCGGACGGTTGGCGCCCATCTTCACGCCGGTCCAGCCATTGTCGTTGTGCGAGGCCGTGACCATCGCGCAGCAGGGCACGTCGAGGTCGAACTGCGCGAAATAGGCCATCGGCGTCACCGCCAGACCGATGTCGTGCACCTTGCACCCCGCGGCCATCAGGCCGGAGATCAGCGCGTATTTGATCGAGGCCGAATAGCCGCGGAAATCATGGCCGGTGACGATCTCCTGCTTGACGCCGAGTTCCGCGATCAGCGCGCCCAGCCCCATGCCGAGCGCCTGGATCCCCATCAGGTTGATTTCCTTCTGGAACAGCCAGCGCGCGTCGTATTCGCGAAAACCCGTGGATTTCACCATCGGCTCGGATTCGAAGGCGTAGGTGTTGGGCAACAAGACGGATTTCGGCTTGGGAAACATTGAGACGGTCTCGTGAAAGGGGGGCAGGATCTGATGCAGCCTTAGCGAATGCCAGGCCGCCGCGGAAGGCGGGATTGGCAGCTTGTGGCTTATAATTGCGGCAGTTTGGTAACAGGGAAAACCTGACCGCGACAGCGGTCGAAACAGCGACGTTTTTTGAAATATACGGTCGCAGGCGCCCTTGGGAGGCCCTTACTGCTCTAGCACCATCTGGCCGTTGGCGTACTCAAAACGCTTCAGGCGGGACAGGAAGGAGAGGCCGAGCAGGTTTTCCGATAGCGCCTCGTCCGGCAGCACCATGGCTTCGACGTCGCGCACGACGAGGCCGCCGACCTCCAGCATGGCGATGCGGGTGCGCGCGGCCTTGATGGTGCCGTTGGCGGTGGAGACGGTGGCGTTGTATTCGCTGCGCGAGGGACGCAGGCCGAAGCGGGCGGCCGAGGTCTCGTTCAGCGCAACCACGGAGGCGCCGGTGTCGACCATGAAGCCGATGCGCTGACCATCGATCCGGCCCTCGGTCTGGAAATGGCCGCGGCCGTCGCGGCCAATGGCGAGGCTGCGGCCACCGGCCGGCGCGGTGGCTGCGACCGCCACCGTCGTGCGCGGCGCTGACGTGGCGGAAGCGGAGCTCATCCTGTCCGCCATCTGCRCCATGAAGGTGCCGAGGCCGATCATGATGGCCGCGAAGATCATTATGTTACGCATCACACCACTTCCGAGCCGGAAAGCTCGATTTCACCACGCGACACGACCGCCCGCGAGCGACGCTGCGGCCGGACCATTGCCATTTTGACGAAAAGGATGAGCGGACGGTTAATGCGGGTTCGTGATTTCTCAGGTGCCGCGCGGTTTGACCCGCCGGGTCGGCAGTGCGTTCGCCGGATCTTCCGGCCAGGGATGGCGCGGGTAGCGGCCGCGCAGGTCGGAGCGCACCGCGGCGTAGCTGCCGCGCCAGAAGCCCGGGAGATCCCGCGTCACCTGCACCGGGCGTTGCGCCGGCGACAGCAATTCCAGCACCAGCGGCACCTTGCCGGCAGCAATCGACGGATGGGTGTTGAGCCCGAACAACTCCTGGAGCCGCACCGCGATGGTCGGGCCCTGCTCGGCCTCGTAGTCGATCGCGAGCACGGTGCCGGTCGGCGCCTCGAAATGCGTCGGCGCTTCGCGGTCGAGCCGCGCGCGCATCTCCCACGGCAACAGCGCCATCAGCGCATCGGAGAGATCGCCGGCGGAGATATCCTTGAGCGCAATCTTGTCGTAGAGCGCGGGCACCAGCCAATCGTCGCGCCGCGCGATCAGCCCGTCGTCGGACAGATCGGGCCAGCTGTCGCCTTCGGCCTTGCGCAGGAACATCACGCGGTCGCGCCATTGTTTGGCCGCCTTCGACCAGGGCAACCGGTCGAGGCCCGCGGCGATCAGCCCATCGGCGAGGATGCGTGCAGTCTCCTCCGACGGCGACACGGCCAACGTAGCTTCAGAGAGCGTGATGGCATGCAGCGCGCGCTTGCGCCGCGCGCGCAGCGCCATCGCGCCGCGGTCGAACGAGGTCTCGTCGACGGTCTCGATATGCTCGGCGAAATGCCGCTCGATGTCGTCCTCGGTGATCTGCGCGGCGAGCAGGATGCGCCCGCTCGCGGCCGTTCCCGTCATTTCGCCGATCGCGATATAGGGCGCGCGGGCGAGCGACGAGGTTTGCTCGACGGCGGCGCCGCGGCCGTTGGCAAGTACGAAGCTGCCATTGCCGCGATTGCGGGCAACGCGGTCCGGGAAGGCATAGGCGAGCATCAGGCCGGTCGAGAGATCTTCCTGCTGCCCCGCCTTCTCCGACGCCGCGACCTGCGAGGCCCAGCGCCGGGCGAGGTCGCGCGCACTCGACGCGCGCGGCGAGCGGTCGCGGCGGAACTGGTCGCGCCGGTACTCGAGATCGGCGCTGTCGCCGCCGAGCCCGCGCTCGGTGAGGATGGCCG
>NZ_JBFUES010000619.1:0-4591 GCF_056403875.1 Bradyrhizobium sp. P2_E8 | reverse complement strand
CACCCTCCTCAAAGCGCTTCAAAGAAATCCGATCGAGATCCACGGGAAGATCGCGACGATGATCAATCCCACCAGCAGCGCCAGCAGATAGCCCCAGATCGGCCTGATGCCTTCGGCCGGGTCGACGCGTCCGATGGCGCAGGCGGCATAATAGCCGACGCCGAAGGGCGGGGCGAATAGCCCGATACCCATGGCCAGAATGATCACCATCGCATAGTGCACCTCGTGCACGCCGACTGCGCGGGCAATCGGAAACAGCAGCGGCCCGAACAGCACGATCGCCGGGATGCCCTCCAGCACGCTGCCGAGGATGGTGAAAGCCAGGATGGACACGGCGATGAAGGTCGCCGAGCCGCCCGGCAATCCCGTCATGGCCGCCGCCAGCGAGCGCGAGAAGCCGGATTGGGTCAGGCCCCAGGCCATACCGGTGGCGGTGCCGATGATCAGGAGGATGGCGCCCGACAGCGCCGCGGTCTCGACCAGCATCGGAAACAGCCGCCGCCAGTCGAAGCGGCGATAGACCAGGAGGCCGACCAGGGCGCCGTAGACGATGCCGATGGTGGAGACTTCGGTGGCAGTGGCGATGCCCTCGACCACGGCGTAGCGGATCACGAAGGGCAGCGCGAGCGCGGGCAGGGCGACGACGAACGTCTTGCCGATCTCGCTGCCCGTGGCGCGGCGGACATGGCTCATGTCCTCATGGCGGTAGCGCCACCACACCAGCATGCAGAGCGTGACGGCGAGCACGACGCCGGGCAGCAGGCCGCCGGTGAACAGCGCCGCGATCGAGACGCCGGTGACCGAGCCGATCGTGATCAGCACGAGGCTCGGCGGAATGGTCTCGGTCTGGGCCCCCGTCGCCGCAAGAAGCGCGACGAGGTCGCCGGGGCGGGCGCCGCGCTGTTTCATCTCCGGGAACAGCACGGGCGCAACAGCGGCCATGTCCGCGGCCTTGGCGCCGGAAATGCCGGAGACCAGGTACATGGCGCCGACCAGCACGTAATGCAGGCCGCCGCGGACATGCCCCAGCAGGCTCGCCAGGAACGCCACCATGGCCCGCGCCATGCCCGTCATCTCGATCAGCAGCCCCAGGAACACGAACAGCGGCACCGAGAGCAGGATGAGATGGCTCATGCCCTCGTCCATCCGTCCGATCAGCACCATGACCGGCGTGCGCGTGGTCAGCGCCAGATAGCCGAAGATCGCAAGGCCAAAGCCGAACGCAATGGGAACGCCGGCAAAGACGCAGAAGCCGGCGACGCCGACGAAGAAGATGACGAGGTTGAGGTTGCCGAGCGGCCGCAGATAAGGCTGCGCCAGCCAGAACAGGCCGACGACGACGGCAACGGAGATCACGGCCATCAGCACCATGCGGTAATCGGTGGCGCGCAGCAGCCGCAGCAGTGCGAACGCCGCCATCAGGCAGATGCCGGCCGGCAGCGCCGCGGCGCGCCAGATGTTCGAGATCTGCAGCGCCGGCGTGGTGATGAAGCTTTCCTCGTAGGCGTATTCGGCGGATGGCCACACGATCAGCGTCAGGAACGCGAGCGCCGCGCAGGTCGCGACCAGATCCAGATAGGCCCGCATCGCGGGTCCGGCGCTCGCGACGACCGCGGTCATGCGCATGTGCTCGGAGCGGCGGAATGCGACCGCCGCGCCCAGCATGGCCAGCCACAGGAACAGGATCGAGGCGAGCTCATCCGACCAGATCAGCGGCCGGTGCAGGCCGTAGCGCGCGACCACGCCGGCAAACAGGATCACGATCTCGGCGACCACCAGGGTCGCAGCCGGGATTTCGACGGCGAGGCCGAGGACGCGTTCGAGCGAAGCCAGCAGTGAGGATCGGCGAGGGGAC
The DNA here is from genome assembly GCF_056403875.1 of Bradyrhizobium sp. P2_E8. Classification (NCBI taxonomy): domain Bacteria; kingdom Pseudomonadati; phylum Pseudomonadota; class Alphaproteobacteria; order Hyphomicrobiales; family Nitrobacteraceae; genus Bradyrhizobium; species Bradyrhizobium sp. P2_E8. Next base: position 2,736 of record NZ_JBFUES010000619.1, on the reverse strand, counting down.
TGAACAGCCGCCTCGCCCGCCACTTCGGTCACCTCAACCTCGATATGAGCCATGACGGCCCCAACGCGTTACGAGAGCTTGCCGACGGCCTTCTCCAGGAGGTCCCAGGCCTGATCGCCATATTTGCCCTTCCACTCGGCATAGAAGCCGGCGGTCCGCAGCTTGTCGCGGAACGGCGCGACCGTGGGCTGATTGAAGATCAGGCCCTTGGCCGCGAGCTCCTGCTGGAGATTGGCATTGAGCTTGGCGGTATCCTCGCGCTCCTTGACCGCGGCGGCATTGATGTTCTTGGCGACGATGGTGCGCACATCTTCCGGCAGCGCGCTCCAGGCGCGGCGATTGGCCAGGAACCAGAAGCCGTCCCACATGTGGTTGGTCAGCGAGCAGTATTTCTGCACCTCGTAGAGCTTTGCGGTCGAGATGATCGCCAGCGGGTTCTCCTGGCCCTCGACGATCTTGGTCTGGAGCGCGGAATAGACCTCGCTGAAATTGATCGAGGCGGGCGCTGCATCGAACGCCTTGAACATCGAGGTCCACAGCGGCGACACCGGCACGCGGATCTTGAAGCCCTTGAGGTCGTCGGGACCGTTGATCGGCCTGGTCGAGGACGTGGTCTGGCGGAAGCCGTTGTCCCAGATCTTGTCCATGACCTCGAGGCCGGCCTTCTTGATCTCGCCGCGGACATGCGCGCCGAGATCGCCGTCCATGGCTTTCCAGACCGTGTCGTAGTCCGGGAACGCGAAGCCGATGCCGTTGATGGACGCGGCCGGCACCAGGGTCGACAGGATCAGGCCCGACAGCGTGAAGAACTCGACGCCGCCGGAGCGGATCTGGCTCAGCATGTCGGTGTCGGAGCCGAGCTGGTTGTTCGGGAAGATCTGGAGGTCGAACTTGCCGTTGGTCTCGCTCTTGATCGCCGCCGCCATCTCCTTGGCGCGCACGTTCAGCGGATGGGTGTCCGGCAGGTTATTGGCGTATTTGTAGCTGAACTCGGCGCTCTGGGCGCGGGCCACATGGGGCGCACCGAGGCCGCCCAGGACCGCGGTCGCGGCGGAGGCCTTGAGAAGCGTGCGTCGGGAAAAGCTCATGGGTCTGCTTCCTCGGAAGGTTTGTTGTTGTTCTGAGACGCAAACCTATACGGACGTCGAGTCAGAAGGTCATCTGCGATCTCGCGAAGCCTCGCTTATTGCAGCCGGACAACGTCACGGCAATATCGGCTTTGGGCACATCGAGCCCGGATTCAAAAACGCGAAAAACAACCCCATGCACAGTAGCCGTCAAGAGCTGGGACGACGTGCGAGGGCCGGGCCGACAATCGCGCTGGAGCGAAGACGGGATGGCAGGAATTCCGTCTAAATAATTGATCTGATTGTATATAAAGATATTCCATAATATACCTTATGCGAATCATGGATATGGGTGGCCATGGGCTCATGGCGGCATCCAGGCTGCTCGCCTCTCGCGCCAATCCTGCCCTTACGGGCTACGACACGGCCGTTGTCGGCTGGGCTCGGACCTTGGCGCCGTCGGCGAGATCGACGGATGGATTGAGGATGATCTGGTCGCCACGCTTGACGCCGCTGTCGACCTCGAGTTCGCGGCCGAGGTCGCGCAGCACGTTGATCTTCCTGAGGTGCACGACGCCATTGTCCACCACGGCGACCTGCATGCCTCCGGCGTTGAAGATCACGGCGTCGGCAGAGATCCGGAAGCTTGGGGTCTGCCGTGGGATGTGCAGTTCCACGGTGCAGTAGATCCCCGACGTGAGCGCAGCGTCGGGATTGGGAATATCGACCTCGGTGAGCAGCGTCCGCGATCCCGGCTGGAGCGCGTCCGCAATGCGGGTCACGGTGCCTGGAAAGGTCCGGTCCGGGATCTCCGGCACATGGACCACCGCGGCTATGCCGGGCTTGAGGCCAAAGGCGGCGTCCTGCGGCACGAACACCTGGGTACGGATTACATTGCCCTGCTGGAGCGTGAACATGAAGGTGCCCGAGGTCGCGTCGGCCTGGACCAGGCTGCCGACGTCGATGTTGCGCTGGGTGATGACGCCGTCGAACGGGGCCACCACGCTCTGATAGAGCTTCTGCTGGCGAAGCACCTGCAACTGCGCCTCCTCCGCCCTGATATTGGCCTGTGCCACGGACACCGCGGCGTCCTGGGCCTTGAGGGTCTGCTCGTCGATGGTGCCCTGCTGCGCCGTGACCCATCCCTTGTCGACCAGCGGCCGATCGCGGTCCCAGGTGACTTTGGCAAGCTCGCGGTTCGCCTGGGCCTGCTGGAACGACCAGTTGAGCTGGGCAAGCGTCGCTTCGGCCTGGGCGATCTGGTGATCAAGCTCGGGGGCGACGATTTCGGCGAGCAACTGCCCTGCCTTGACGTGGTCGCCGATATCGACCGCGCGGGTGGCGATATAGCCGCTGGCCCGGGCGAAGATGTTGGCGCTAGCAAAGGCGGAGGTCGTCGCCGGCAGTTTCACGACCTCGTTCGTGTCGCTGGGCTCGACGGTGGTGACACGGACCTGCGGCACGAACTCACGCGCCTGCTCGGCCGTCGCGAGCACCTGGCGGCGCTCCGCATAGTGGCTCCATGCACCCGACGCCAGCGCCGTGCCGGCCACGAGGATCAGGCCGAAGCCGGCGAGGCGCCCTCCCCGACGACGCGCGTGCCGCCGCGGTGCGACGTCCCGGCCCCGGTCCGTCTCTGTCACGCGCTCCGGCTCGATTGGTCCGTTGA
>NZ_JBFUES010000618.1:0-4591 GCF_056403875.1 Bradyrhizobium sp. P2_E8 | reverse complement strand
GGATCGACGGGCGCGGAGACGCCATCATAGAGCCCGGCGATGCGGGCGCGCTGGGTCACCATCGCCAGCACCGAGTCCAGTGCGGGCGTGGCGATGCCGGTGAGGCGGCCCATCTCCTGCACCACGGTGACGAGCGGGTCGATCTCCATCGGGCGGCCGCGCTCGAGGTCCTGGAGCATCGAGGTCTTGTGCGCGCCGACCTTGCGGGCGCCCTCGATGCGGCGCTCGACATCGACGCGGAATTTGACGCCGAAGGTCTCGGCGATGCCTTGCGTCTCCACCATGATCGCGCGCGACAGCGCGCGCGTGGCCGGATCGGTGCAGATCACGTCGAGCGTCGCATGGGTCAGCGCGCTGATCGGGTTGAAGCAGACATTGCCCCAGAGCTTGAGCCAGATCTCGTCGCGGATGCGGTCGAGCACCGGCGCCTTCAGGCCGGCCGCGACGAACAGGTCGGCGAGGCGCTGCACGTCGCCCGTGATTTCGCCGGAGGGCTCGCCGAGCGGGAAATTGTTGCCGTAGACGTGGCGGATCACGCCGGGCGCCTCGATCTCGGTGGCGGGATAGACGATGCAGCCGATGGCGCGCTCGGCGCCGATCTCGCGCCACTGCCGTCCGCCGGGGTCGATGCTCTCCAGCGTCGAATTCTCGTAATCGCCGCCGTGCTTGTAGAAGTACCAATAGGGGATGCCGTTGACCGCGGTGACGATGCGGGTGTGCGGGCCCAGGAGCGGCTGCATCTTCTCGATCACGCCGGTGATCGAATGCGCCTTCAGCGTGATGATGATGTAGTCCTGCACGCCGAGCTCGGCGGGATTGTCGGTGCAGCGCGGATGCACGGTGTGCTTCTCCTCGCCCGCGAGCAGCGTCAGGCCGCGCTCGCGCATCGCGGCGAGGTGCGCGCCGCGTGCGACCAGGCYGACGTCGGCGCCAGCGCGCGCGAGCTGAACCCCGAGATATCCGCCGATTGCGCCGGCGCCGTAGATACAGATCTTCATGAAATCCTCGCGGGTGACCGGAATTTCGGGACGAAAGATCCGGTCCGGCGCGGAAGGATCCGAGCCGGGGCCGGTAGTCGCAGGGGAAGGGGCGTGGCGCTTTAAGCTGCTGCTTGCGGCGTGCCGTTGATCGCCTCGTCAACGGCAGCGGCGATGTCGCGCATGCTGATGACGGAAACGAGGCTGTAATCGTCGATCACGGGCAGGTGGCGGATGTGATGACGGTTCATCAGATGGCGCACGTGCTCGATCGTATCGCCCGAGGTGCAGGAGACGAGCTGCTGCACCGAGACGAGCTGCGAGACCTTGACGTTGACGGCGTTCGCGCCGTGCTCGGCAACGGCGCGCACCACGTCACGCTCGGTGAACATGCCGACCGCGGTGTTGCCCTCGGAGCGGACCACGTCCTTCACCACGAGGGCGCTGATGTTGTTGGCGCGCATCAGCTTGGCGGCGATACCCACCGTTTCGTTCATTCGCACCGTGACAACGCGCGGCGTCTTCTTGCGCAGAATGTCTCCGACCAGCATTGCAACCTCCCTAGGTGAATGACGAGGTAAGTGTGGTATACATAATGCCAATCGTCAAGCGATGGATTTGGCGGATCCGAAAAATCTTGCKACAGCATTATTGACGTTTGCGGTGCCTCCGGCGTCGGCCAAAAGAACCTTGGCCAAAAAGAAAGGGGCGCATTCTGCGCCCCTTTTTCAACCGTGCAAAGTGTGTGGCTTGTCACGCCGTCTCGGTCTTGGCGCTGCCCGACGCGGTGCCGGTGCTCTCGGCTTCCTTGCCGAGGATGAAGGAGCGGCGCAGCGGCTTGATCACGAACAATGCCATCAGTGCGGCCGTTGCATTCAGCGCCACCGCCACCACGAACACGGCCTTCCAGCCATACGCCGCCGAGATCACGCTGGCGAGCGGGACGAGCAGGGAGGCGGTGCCCTTCGCGGTGTAGAGCATGCCGTTGTTGGTGGTCGCGAACTTCGAGCCGAAGGTGTCGCCGCAGGTTGCGGGGAACAGCGAGTAGATTTCGCCGAACACGCCGAAATAGACCGCGGTCGCGAGCACGAAGACGACAGGCACGTGTCCGTAGGCCGACAGCGTGAGCAGCATCACTGCCGCCGTGCCGAAGGCGATGAACATGGTGTGCTCGCGGCCGATCGTGTCGGAGACCCAGCCGAAGAAGGGACGTCCGAAGCCGTCGAAGATGCGGTCGAGCGAGATCGCGAAGGTCAGCGCCGCCATCTGGAAGCCGGCGAGCGTCACCGGCGTGTCGGCGATCTTGAAGTCGTGTGCGATTGGGCCGATCTGCGCCGCGGTCATCAGGCCGCCGGACGCGACCATGACGAAGACGAGATACATCACCCAGAAAATAGGGGTGCGCAGCACTTGCGGCGGGGTGAAGTCGATCTTGGTCTGCGGCAGATTGAGCTGCTTCTTCTTCGGCGGGATCGAGAGCCGCGGCGGCTGGATGAAGAAGGCGAGCACGAAGACGATCAGGCCCTGGCCGATGCCGAAGGTGAAGAACGCGCTCTGATAGCCGCTCGCGGCGATCATGGTCGCGATCGGCACGATGGTGAGCGCGGCGCCCGCGCCGAAGCCGGCGGCCGTCGCGCCGGCGGCAAGGCCGCGGCGATCGGGAAACCATTTCAGCGCGTTGCCGACGCAGGTGCCGTAGACGGCGCCCGCGCCCATGCCGCCGACGATCGCGGCCGCATAGAGCAGGGTGAGCGAGTCGGCGTAGGAGTTGAGCACCCAGGACAGCGCGATCATCACGCCGCCGAACATGATGACGATGCGCGGGCCGTATTTGTCGACGAACCAGGCCTCGACCGGCACCAGCCAGGTCTCGGTGACGACGAAGATGGTGAAAGCGAGCTGGATCGCGGCGCGTCCCCAATGGTGGGCCGCATCGATCGGATCGACGAACAGCGTCCAGCCGTATTGCAGGTTGGCGATCATCGCCATGCAGACGATGCCCATGGCGAGCTGGAACCAACGGAAACCGGTGCGAAGAGGCGCGGCTGTGACGGCGCCGTCCGTGCTGGAAATCATCAAGAACCTCCCAACGCGCCTGATTGATTGCGACCTGGGATTGCAAGATGACCCAGTGTCGCAAATATTGTGGCTTATCGTCGCAAGCGCGGYGGGGACATTGGTATACCATATTCCAGAAGGCAAGCCCAATCTTGTGACGCAGCGCAAGAAAAGTGCGCGGTTCCCTTCGGGTCAGCGGTAGCCAAGGCGGGTTCTGCAAAAACGAAAACGCCCAGCCATGAGGCCGGGCGTCCTGTCGGAATGAAATGTGATGAAGCGCGTCAGGCGGTCGACTTCGCCACCACCACCTTGCGCCAGGGCTTGAGCACCGCGATCGCGAGCAGCGAAGCCAGGATGTTGGCGCCGGCCGCGATGATGAACACGCTGTCCCAGGTTCCCGACGACTGCTGCATGTAATTGGCGATCGGAACCAGCAGCGCGGCCGTGCCCTTTGCGGTGTAGAGCAGGCCCGCATTGGTGGTCGCGAACTTGGCGCCGAACGTGTCGGTGCAGGTCGAGGGGAACAGCGAGTAGATCTCACCCCAGGCGAAGAACACGAAGCCCGAGAGCAGCACGAACCAGATGGGATCGTGGCCCCAGAGGTAGAGCATCCAGATGCCGAAACCTTCCATGCCGAAGGCGATGAACATCGTGTTCTCGCGGCCGATCATGTCGGAGATCCAGCCGAAGAACGGACGCGTCAGGCCGTTGAGCACGCGGTCGATCGTGGCTGCGAACGTCACCGCGGTCATCGTCACCGCCATCAGCGTCACCGGAACGCTGTCGACCTTCCAGTCAACCGCGATGGGCTTCAGGTTGGCCGTCACCATCAGGCCGCCGGCGCCGACGATCACGAACATGAAATACATCAGCCAGAAGATCGGCTGGCGCAGCACCTCTGTCGGCTGGTAGTTGCGACGCGTCTGCACCAGCGCGGCGTTCGCCACCACGGTCGGCACCTGGCCGGCCTTCGGCGCCAGCAGGAAGAAGGCGAGGATGCAGATGATGATGCCTTGTCCGAGGCCGAAATACAGGAAGGTGGTCTGGAAGCCACTGTCCTTGATCATGGCCTGGATCGGCGCGACGGTCAGCGCGGAGCCTGCACCGAAGCCGGCCGCCGTGATGCCCGCAGCGAGACCGCGCTTGTCGGGAAACCATTTCAGCGCGTTGCCGACGCAGGTGCCATAGACGCCGCCCGCGCCGATGCCCGCGATGATCATGCCGAGATAGTAGCCGTTGAGCGTGGTGGCCTGTGCGTTGATCGCCCAGCCCATGGCGCAGAGCACGCCGCCGACCAGCACGACGATGCGCGGACCGTATTTGTCAACGAACCAGCCTTCGATCGGCACCAGCCAGGTCTCGAACAGGACGAACAGAGTAAAGGCCCATTGGATCGACGCGCGATCCCAGCCGAATTTCTTCTGGATGTCGGGGACGAAGAATGTCCAGCCGTATTGATAGTTGGCGATCATCACCATCGCCGCTACACCGATCGCCAATTGCGCCCAGCGATACGTGTCGCTAACGCGCGCGGTTGTAGGGGCCGTTGCCTGCAC
>NZ_JBFUES010000617.1:0-4605 GCF_056403875.1 Bradyrhizobium sp. P2_E8 | reverse complement strand
GTTCGGCGTCTTCCCAATTGAAGCRCAACCAGCGTGTTCGCGTTTTTACGATTCCCGCCGGCGCTTAACAACCCGTCGAATAGGGCAGGAGCGCGGCGCGCCGCCGCACCGGTTTGGCAATATTTACCCCCGGAATGGCGGCTTTCGGTTACTAACGGCGGCAAAACGGACCTTTGAACGATGCCCTCCCACGATTTTCGCGCCCCCCGCCTGTTCGTCGATGGCCCCCTCGCCCAGGACGCCAGGGTTCCGCTCGACCGCGACCAGAGCAATTATCTCGGCAATGTGCTGCGGCTGGCCGCGGGGGCCGAGGTCCTGGCCTTCAACGGCCGCGACGGCGAATGGCAGGCTGCCATCGAAGGCCGCAAACGGCCGGACGGCTTGGTGATCCTCCAGCCGACCCGGCCGCAGGACCGGCTGGCGGACCTCACTTACGTCTTCGCCCCACTCAAGCACGCCCGGCTCGATTACATGGTCCAGAAGGCCATCGAGATGGGCGCCGCCAGCCTGCAACCGGTCCTGACCCGGTTCACCCAGGCCTCCCGGGTCAACACCGAGCGGATGCGTGCCAACGTGGTCGAGGCGGCCGAGCAATGCGGCATCCTGAGCATCGCGACCGTGGCCGAACCGGTGCCGCTGGAGCGCTTCCTGGGCCAGCGCGCCGCCGGTCGCCTGCTCATCTTCTGCGATGAGGCCGCGGAGGTCGAAAATCCCGTTCAGAGCCTGCAAGGCGCACGCGAGGCGGGACAAGGTATCGACGTGCTGATCGGCCCCGAAGGCGGCTTTGCCGAGGAAGAGCGGGTGCTGTTGCTGCGGCAGCCGAAGATCCTGCGGCTCGCCCTGGGGCCCCGGATCATGCGGGCCGACACCGCCGCGGTGGCGGCGCTGGCGCTGGTCCAGGCGGTGCTGGGCGATTGGGGCGGCAAGGCCGCTTAGCTCTGGTAGCGATCACATTTGAGACCGCAGGAGGTCGTCATGGCCGGGCTTGTCCCGGGCATGACGATGGCGTTGGCAGGGGAGTTGGCAGGCCGTTAAGCGATTGATCCTTTGGAGGTCGAAACCGCTTTCCGGCCATGCTAAGGGCTGCGCCAACTACCATGCCTCCCCTTGCCCTGCCCGGTTCCGCCGGGATGATGGACCCCTGAGATGACCGCGACTGCCACCTCAAATGCTGCCGGCTCCGCCGCCTGGGCGGATACGCTGCTCTTGTCGTTCGCGCAGGCCGGCTATGTCAGGGCCGAGCCGGCGATCCTGCAACCGGCCGAGCCGTTCCTGGACCTTTCCGGCGAGGACATCCGCAAGAGCCTGTACCTGACCACGGACCTCACCGGCGAGGAGCTCTGCCTGCGGCCGGACCTGACCATACCGGTGGCGCGCGATTACCTCGCCTCCAGCCGCGCCGGCCAGCCGGCCGGGTTCAGCTATCTCGGGCCGGTGTTCCGCTACCGCAGTGGCCAGGCCAGCGAATTTCTTCAGGCCGGCATCGAATCGTTCGGCCGCCAGGACCGCGCTGCGGCCGATGCCGAGATGCTGGCGCTGGCGCTGGAGGCGACCAGCGCCTTCGGCGTCCGCGACGTYGAGATCCGCACCGGCGATGTGGCGCTGTTCAACGCGCTGCTCGACGCGCTCAACCTCTATCCGGTCTGGCGGCGCCGCCTGGTCAAGGACTTCAACCGCAAGATCAGCCTGGAGCAGGATCTGGAGCGGCTGGCGGCCGCGACGACCGCCACCCGCAGCGAATATGAGGGCGTGCTGGCCGCGCTCGCCGGCTCCGACCGCAAGGCCGCGCTCGCCTTCGTCACCGATTTGATGTCGATCGCCGGGACCACCAATGTCGGCGGTCGCACCACCGCCGAGATCGCCGACCGCTTCCTCGAGCAATCGACCCTGAAGGGCGGCGCGCTGCCGCGCGAGGCGATCGCCGTGCTCAAGCGCTTCCTGTCGATCGCAGGCAATCCCGACGACGCCGTCGCCGAGCTGCGCGCGCTCACGACCGACGCCAGGCTCGACCTCACGGCTGCGATCGATCAGTTCGAGAGTCGGGTCGGCTTCATGGCGGCGCGCGGCATCGACGTGAAGCAGACGCGCTTCTCCACCGCGTTCGGACGCGGGCTCGACTATTACACCGGCTTCGAATTCGAGCTGCATCACCGCGGCAACGGCGCCGAGCCGCTGGTCGCCGGCGGACGCTATGACGGGCTAATGACCCAGCTTGGTTCGGCCGAGCCGATCGCCGCGGTCGGGTTCTCGGTCTGGGTGGACGCGCTGACCCGGATCGGCCGCAAGGTGGGAGCTTAAGTCATGAGCGCGCCATTCGTTCTGGCCGTTCCCTCCAAGGGCCGCCTCCAGGAAAACACCGAGGCCTTTTTCGCCCGCGCGGGCCTCAAGCTGTCGAAGGCCGGCGGCGCACGCGACTATCGCGGCACCATCGCGGGCCTCGACAATGTCGAGGTCGCCTATCTCTCGGCGAGCGAGATCGCCGCGCAGCTGTCGCGCGGCTTCGCCCATCTCGGCGTCACCGGCGAGGACCTGGTGCGCGAGAACATCGCGGACGCCGACAAGCGCGTGTCCCTGATCGAAGGGCTCGGCTTCGGCTATGCCGACGTCGTGGTGGCGGTGCCGCAGGCGTGGATCGACGTGCGCACCATGGCCGACCTCGACGACGTCACCACCGGCTTCCGCGAGCAGCATCACATGCGGATGCGGGTCGCGACCAAGTTCGTCAATCTCACCCGCGCGTTCTTCCAGAACCACGGCATCACCGATTACCGCATCGTCGAAAGCGCGGGCGCGACCGAAGGAGCGCCGGCGGCCGGCAGCGCCGAACTGATCGTCGATATCACGACGACCGGCGCGACCCTCGCCGCCAACGGCTTGCGGGTGCTCGACGACGGCATGATCCTGCGCAGCCAGGCCAATCTGGTCGCCTCCAGGGATGCCGACTGGTCGCCGCAGGCGCGGGAGACCGCGCGCATCATCCTCGACCACATCGCGGCGCGGGCGCGGGCCAACAAGTACCGCGAGGTCCGGACCCGTTTCCGGCAGTGCGACGCCGCCCTGCTCGGCGAGGCCTACAGCCGCTTCGGCGTCGAGGCCCCGTTCGGCGGGCCGACCTCGTCGGGCATGCTGACGCTGCACTGCCCGCCGGGGCAGCTCTATGCGCTCGCAAGCTTCCTGCGCGAGCATGGCGCCGAGACCGTCTCGGTGGTTTCGCTCGACTACGTGTTCGACCGGGAGAACCCGCTGTTCGCCAAGCTCGAGGCGTTCCTGCGGCGGTGAGCCTCAGGTCCGTTCAGCGTAGCGACAGCAAACGGCAGCTACCATATGCTGTTGAGATGACCTTGAACGCCCTCTGGAACCTTGATCGATGACGCTGGGCTCTGACGTTTCCGGCCTGACGACCACCGCGGCGAGCGCCGCTGCGAAGGGGTTGTCGATCGTCGTCCCCGTCTACAACGAGGCGGCGGGCCTCGCCGCCCTGCACCAGCGCATCTGCGATCTCGCACGGACCCTGMGGCAGCGCCATCGCCTCGCTTGCGAGGTGGTCTATGTCGACGACGGCAGCGCGGACGCGACGCTGTCGATCGCACGCAGCCTGCCGGCCGACGCGATCGACGTCCAGGTGGTCTCGCTGTCGCGCAATTTCGGCAAGGAGGCGGCGCTGATGGCCGGCCTCGACCATGCCCGCCTCGGCGCCGTGATGTTCATGGACGGCGACGGCCAGCATCCGCCGGCTCTCATCGAGCAGCTCGTGCGACACTGGATCGATGACGGCTATGACGTCGTCTATACGGCCAAGGCGCATCGCGACAACGAAACCTTCCTGCGGCGGCTCGCCGTGCATGGCTTCTACGCCCTGATCAACTGGGGCGCCCGCCAGAAGATTCCGGAAGATGCCGGCGACTTCCGCCTGCTTTCGCCGCGCGCGGTCACGGCGCTTCGGCAACTGCCGGAGCGCAACCGCTTCTTCAAGGGCCTGGCAAGCTGGATCGGCTTCCGCCAGATCCGCGTCGACTACGAGCCCGCGCCGCGCGCCCATGGCGTCACCACCTTCAACGCCGCGCGCCTGCTCGGCCTGTCGATCGAGGGCCTGACCTCGTTCTCGGTGGCACCACTGCGCTTCGCCAGCCTGCTCGGTGTCGTGCTCGCCGGCATCGCCTTCCTGTTCGGCCTCTCCATTCTCTGGGAGGTCTTCACCACCGGCAAGCAGGTCCCCGGCTATCCCTCGCTCGTGGTCGGCCTGATGAYGATCGGCGGCGTCCAGCTGATCATGATCGGCATCGTCGGTGAATATATCGGCAAGATCCTCTCCGAGCTGAAGGCCCGCCCGATCTACTTCGTCGCCGAGCACAGTGAAAAGCACTTCGAGACCGACAAGGCGGAGGACGCCTCGAAGAGGACGGCGGCGGAATGAGCGCGGCGGCGCCGCCGCGGCGGATCTGGCTCTGCGCCGACGATTACGGCATCAGCCCGGGCGTCAACCGCGCCATCCGTGACCTGATCGAACGCGGCCGCCTCAACGCCACCTCGGTGATGATGGTGGGCCCCACGATCGCCCGCGGCGAGATCGAGGCGCTCCAGGCCGCAGCGAAGACGAGCCCGCGC
>NZ_JBFUES010000616.1:0-4607 GCF_056403875.1 Bradyrhizobium sp. P2_E8 | reverse complement strand
AGGTCCGGGTCAGCAAGGGATGGGCGTCGATGCGGAGCAGGCCGCGCGGCCGCGCATCGCGCATCGCGGTTTCCGCCTCCTCGACCTCGGCCAGGATCGCGACGCAGCGGCGGTAATAATCCTCGCCGTCGAGCGTCGGCGTAACGTGCCGCGTCGTCCGTTCGAGCAGGCGCACACCGAGACGCGCCTCGAGGCCGCGCAAGACCTCGCTCGCCGTGGAGCGGGGAATGCCGAGATCGGCGGCCGCGGCCGTAAAACTCTGCCGCTCGACGAGGCGAACGAACAGGCGCATGGCGTCAAATCGGTCCATGGCCGATTGTTCACCACAGCCGACAAGTGATGGCAAGTCTCGGGCGATTATCCGGCCCCGGCGATCAGCTAAATCTCCGGCCGAAGGCAACGAGGAGACCTGCCATGACCCACCAACATCAGCGCGCAGCCGTCGTGACCGGCGGCTCCCGYGGCATCGGCGCAGCGATCGCCCGCCGGCTGGCACAGGACGGAATTGCGGTCGCGATCAACTATGCCAGCGGCCGCGCGGCTGCCGACGCGCTCGTCGCCGAGATCGAGGCCGCCGGCGGACACGCCATCGCCGTGCAGGCCGACCTCGCCGATCCGGCAACCCCTTCGCGGCTGTTCGATGCGGCCGAGCATGCCTTCGGCGGCGTTGACATCCTCGTCAACAATGCCGGCGTCATGGAGCTCGGACCGCTCGCCGAGGTGACCGATGAAGCGTTCGCGCGGCAGACAGCGATCAATCTCGGAGGCGTGTTCCGGTCCTTGCGCGAGGCGGCGCGGCGGCTGCGCGACGGCGGCCGCATCGTCAGCTTTTCCTCCAGCGTGGTCGGTCTCTACCAACCCGGCTACGGCGTCTACGCCGCGACCAAGGCGGCGGTCGAGGCCATGACGCATATCCTCGCCAAGGAGCTCGGCAGCCGGCGCATCACCGTCAACGCGGTGGCGCCCGGGCCGGTCGAGACCCGGCTCTTCCTCGAGGGCAAGAGCGAGCAGCAGGTGCGCGCCATTGCCGCCATGAACCCGTTCGGCCGCCTCGGCCAGCCCGACGACATCGCTGCAATCGTCGCCTTCCTCACCGCTCGCGACAGCGGCTGGATCAACGGCCAGGTCATCCGCGCCAATGGCGGCGTGGTCTGACGCACGGCACGATCGCATCACACGGAGCGACCCATCATGCCTTTCGCCAACGTCAAGATTCCGCAAGCCGCGCTGTCTCGTGCCCAGAAGGCCGAGATCGTGCATCGCCTCACCGCGCTGTTCGTCGACTATTTCGGCGAAGCGGCGCGGCCGCACACGATGGTGCTGATCGAGGAAGTCGGCGACGGCGGCTATGGCCGCGCCGACGAGGTGTTCGTTGTCCCCGACGCCTATCGCGCCCGCGACGCCGTCACGCCAGCTTCAGGCTGAGCTCGGTGCCGCCCTTGAGCTGCAGCGTCATCGCGACGAAGCCGTTTTGCGGGTCCGTCACTTGCCGAGGATTTCCGCGGCGGCGCGGTCAAGGATCGCGGCGATGCGGCGTGCTTCAGCGGAATCGCTGCCTTGCATGCTGCGCAGCGCGCGCTTGAGATTGTGGCGAGCCCGGTGCAGCTCGTCCGAGGCACCGCCGTCGAGATCGCTGACGCCGGCGAAGGCCTCGCGCACCTCGTCCATGCGGCGCCCGATCCGCGACAGCGCCTGCAGGATCGCATCCGCGGTCGCACGCTGCTCGGCAAGATACGCCTCGCCCTGCGGCGTGATGCTGTAGAGCTTGCGGCCGCCATCCTGTTCGACGCCGGCGTGGCCGACCTCTTCGAGATAGGTCAGCGCCGGATAGATCACGCCGGGGCTCGGCGTGTAGAACCCGTCGGAGCGCTCCTCGACGATCTTGATCAGCTCATAGCCATGCGCCGGCTTTTCGGCCAGCAGCGCCAGGATCACGAGCTGAAGGTCCTGCGACGAGAGTCGTCGCGCCCCCGGAAAATCGTCGCCGCCGCGCCCGAAGAAACCGTGCCCACCGCGGCCGAAACGCCGCCCGCCGCCGTGCCGGCCCATGGCGAAGGCGAAGCGCAACTCATGATCATCCCGGCTGTGCCTGCCGTGGTGTTTGTCTCGAAACATATCTTACGTCTCCTCTGTTAGATATATCGTAAGATATGTTTTGAGATGCGATACGCAAGCCACGAGTGCGTGACTTTGTCTCAAGGCTCGTTTCACCAGCAAAATCAGGAGCCAAGCTTGACATTCTGCTGACATACCGCTGGTATGTCAGTTATGCCCACCGCCTCCCTCGACCGCGACCGCGCCTATACCCTGCTCCGCGACCTCGTCATCTCAGGCGAGTTCGCGCCTGACGAACCCCTCTCCGAACGCAGCCTGTCGAGCCGGCTGGCGCTGGGCCGCACCCCGATCCGCGAGGCGCTGAAGGCGCTCGCCAGGGACGGCCTGCTCACCATCCATCCGATGCGCGGCACCTTCCTGCGCCAGATGTCCTTCGACGATCTGCGCGAGATTCATGAATTGCGGCTCGCGCTCGAAGGCATGGCCGCCTATCTCGCCGCGACGCGCGGGCCGACGGAGCCGCTGCGCCAATGCGCCGGGGAGCTGCGCAGCATTCAGTCGCGCGAAAACCTCGATGTCGAGGAGGCGCAGCAGGTCGGCTGGGCCTTCCACGACGAACTGTTTCGCGCGACCGGCAACGGCCGGCTGGCGCAGTCCTACGACAATCTGCGCGCGCAGAGCGGCCTCGCCCTCCAGAAGATGCGGCAATACAGCGTCGAGCGCACGCGCCAGGCCGTCAGCGAGCATCTCGATATCTATGCGGCCATCGAAGCGCACGATCCTGACGCCGCGCAGCAGCGCATGTGGCGGCATCTGTCGTCCGCATTCGAGGCGCGCCTCACCGCGCTGGGCGCGATCCGCGCGCAATATCCGGGACAAGGAGACCATCACGCATGATCCGGCCGCTGTTCAGATTGCCGCTCGTGTTCCAGATGCTGCTCGGATTGGTGCTGGGCCTCGGCGTCGGCCTGCTCTGGCCGGATTTCGGCGCGAGCCTGCGCCCGATCGGCACCGCCTTCGTCGAGGCGGTGAAGATGATCGTCATTCCCGTGGTGTTCGCAGCCGTCACGCTCGGCCTCTATCGCATGGGGAGCGAGCTGAAGGTCTTGGGGCGCGTTGCCGCGATCAGCCTCGGCTATTTCTACCTCGCCACCGTGGTCTCGATCCTGATCGGCCTGCTCCTCAACGCCGCCTTCCATCCCGGCGCCGGCGCGCCGCTGGCCGCGACCGGCAAGGTGCCGCCGAACCTCGCGGTGTCCGTCGACTGGATCAAGTTCTTCATGGACATGATCCCCTCCAACATCGTCGCGGCGATGGCCGAGCAGAAGATCTTGCCGACGCTCGTCTTCGCCATTCTGTTCGGCCTGGCCCTCGCCTCGGTCGGCAAGGTCGGCGAGCCCATGGTCGCCGTGCTCGAGGCGGTGATGGCGGCGATGTTCAAGATCACCAAATGGATCACCTCGCTCGCCCCGATCGCCATCTTCGCCGTGATGGCGTGGCTGTTCGCGACCCAAGGCCTCGCCACCGTGCTCGCGCTCGCAAAGCTCGTCGGCGTGATGTATCTGGGCCTCGCCATCATGGTCGCGATCTTCTGGCTGATGCTGCTTGCGATCGGCGAGAAGCCGCTGGCCGTCACCAGGGCGGTGATGGAGCCGATGATCTTGGCCTTCTCCACCCGCTCCTCGGAAGTGACCCTGCCGCTGCACATGGAGAAGCTGCGGGCGATGGGCGCCTCCGAGCGCATCGTCTCGGTGGTGCTGCCGCTCGGCTACGCCTTCAACCGCGACGGCGCCATCATGTATTTCGCCCTGGCCGTCACTTTCCTCGCCGAAGCCTATGGCGTGACGCTGACCTGGTCGACGCTGTTCACCATCGTCATGGTCACGACCATCGCGAGCAAGGGCAGCGCCAACGTGCCCTCCGGCGGGCTCGTCGCCATCGCCATGGTGCTGTCGGCGATCGGGCTGCCGATCGAGGCGCTCGCGGTCATCGCCGGCGTCGACGCCTTCCTCGACATGGGCCGCACCGCGATCAACGTGTTCGGCAATACGGTCGCGGTGAAGCTGGTCGAACGATTTGCCGGCGACATGGCCGCCGATGAGGCGCAGCCGGCGGCGGCCGGCCTGCAAATGCAGGACGCCTGATGGCCGCGCAGGAGAACGGCGGCGACGGCATCGTCGATCTGCGCAGCGACACCGTCACGCTGCCGACCGCGGCGATGCTGGAACGCATGCAGCGCGCCCCGCTCGGCGACGATGGCCGCGAGGGCGATCCGACCGTCCGCGCGCTCGAAGAGCGCGGCGCTGCCTTGATCGGCAAGGAAGCTGCCCTGTTCGTGCCGAGCGGCACGATGGGCAATCTCCTGGCGATGCTCGCCCATGCCGAGCGCGGCGCGGATGTGTTCGCCGAGCGCAGCGCGCATTTGCTCAACTCGGAACTCGGCAGCGTCGTGACGATCGCGGGGCTGGCGCCCAGGCCGATGCCGGGCCGTCGCGGCGCGATGGACGAAGCAGCGCTTGCGGACGCGATCCGCGCATCGAGCCGTCCCGGCC
>NZ_JBFUES010000615.1:0-4633 GCF_056403875.1 Bradyrhizobium sp. P2_E8 | reverse complement strand
CGAGCCGCCCGGGCGCCAGGCCTGACTCGGCAAGCGCGGCGGCGACCTTGAGCGCCAGCGTCTTGGAACGGAACTGCACCGGCGAGACATTTACGGCGATGTGGATATCGCCGGGYCAGGAGGCCGCCTCGGTGCAGGCCTGCCTGAGCACCCATTCGCCGATCTCGCCGATCAATCCGGTGTCTTCCGCGACCGGGATGAAGTCGGCGGGCGAGACCATGCCGCGCTCCGGATGGTGCCAGCGCAGCAGCGCCTCGCAGCCGGTGACGACGTTGGCCGCAAGATCGACCAGCGGCTGATAGTGCACCTCGAACTCGCCGCGCGTCAGCGCCTGCCGCAGATCGAGCTCCAGCTGCCGGCGCAGCCGCGCCTTGGCGTCGTATTCGGGCGTGAAGACGCGGAAGGTGCGGCGTCCCTCGGATTTGGCGGCATACATCGCCAGATCGGCGCGCTTGAGCAGATCGTCGAGATTGTCGCCGTGGTCGGGCGCGATCGCGATGCCGATGCTGGCATCGGTCGGAACCTCCTGGCCCTTGCAGTTCACGGGCGCACGCAATGCGTTGAGGATCGTTTCCGCCAGCGCCGTCAGCTCGGCCTGGTCGCTGGTCCCGGCCTTGACGATGGCGAATTCGTCGCCGCCCAGCCGCGCGACGAGGTCGTTGCCGCTGACGCAGGCGCGCAGGCGGTTAGCGACCTGGCGCAGCAGTTCGTCGCCGACCTCGTGTCCGAGCGAATCGTTGACGCCCTTGAACTCGTCGACGTCGATATAGAGGATCGCGAACGGTTTGCCCTGGCTGAGCTCCGCCACGCGGCGTTCCAGATGGCCGCGCATCAGCACGCGGTTGGGCAGGTCGGTCAGCGCGTCGTAATGCGCCATGTGCGCGATGCGTTCGTCGGCGCGGATGCGCTCGGTGACGTCGTCATGGGTCGCGAGCCAGCCGCCGGCGGCACCGGGCTGGTTCTTGACCTCGATCAGGCGGCCGTCCGCGGTCTGGACGATGGCGCTCTGGGTTCGCCCGGCATTGCTTAGAATGTCGTCGCAGTAGGACGCGACGTCACCATGGAACGATCCGGTGTCATGGCGATGCTGGATCACGTCGCGGAAATAGGCGCCGGGCTTCACCACGTCGGCCGACAGTCCGTACATCTCGATGTAGCGCCGGTTGCAGACGATCAGCCGCTCGTCCTGGTCGAACATCAGAAGACCCTGCGTCATCGTGTTCATCGCGGTGTCGAGCTGCTGCTTCTCCGCGGCGAGCCTGCGCGTCATCTGGCGGAAGATCAGGAACAGCGTGAGCACGAGCAGGCCGATCGACAGCACGGCGATGGTGACGAAGAATTTTGTCTGCGTGTGCCAGGTCGCCAGCGTCGCATCCAGCGATTTGGTTGCGACCACGACCAGGGGCACGCCCGTCAGGAGGCGCGCGGCGACGATGCGGTCCTTGCCGTCGATCGGGCTGGCGAGCTGCGTCGTGACGAAGGTGCGCTCGAACACCGCCATCTGCTCGCGCGTGCCGTTGCGAAAATTCTGTCCGATCATCGCGTCGACATGCGGAACGCGCGCGAGCAGCTGGCCGTTCTGGTGGTGCATCGCGATCGAGGATTCCTCGCCGAGCCCGGCCGAGGCGAAGAAGGATTCAAGCTGCTCCGGCGAAATGGCCCGCGACACCAGGCCGAGGAATTCGCCGTGGGGACCGGAGACGCGCCGCGCGAACACGATCGCAGATCCATTGCCGAACCGGCCGGGCACGACTTCGATCTCTTCCTGCGAGGCCGGATCGTTCTTGAGGCGATTGAAATAGCCGCGGTCGGCGACCGAAATATCGGCGACCGGCCAGCGCCGCGACGAGTTGATCAGCACGCCCTTGGAATCGAACAAATTGGCGCCGGCGACGTCGGACCAGCCGCTCGCCTTTGCGCGCAGCACCTCGTGCATGGCCAGCGTACCCATCTCGCTGCGGAAGATATCGGCGGATGCGATGCCATGGCTCTCGAGCTCGGCGATGACGCTCTTCTGGAGCACCGCAAAGTCCTCGAACTCGCGGTCGAAATGCCGGGCGAGCATGCGCACGGAGTTTTCCAGGCTGTCGCGGCCGCTCTCGATCGCATTTTGCCGGAAACGATCGACGGTGAGCGCGGTGCCGATGGCCATCGCGACCATCAGCACGAAGCCGCCGGCGATCAGCCACGTCAGCGGCGCTCCCTGCCAACGGCGGAGCAACGCGCGCACGCGCGTGGTCCATCGGATTGATGTGCCCATCCAGCCCTCCCGTGGGATGCAAGATGCAGCAAAACCGACAAGAGCCCGTTACCAGTAAGGGTTAGGGAAACATGAATCGGAACGGAATCAGGAGGTTGGTTCCCTCGATCGCCGAGCGCTCCGTAGGCTGGGTTTACGCTGACGCGATTCCGGTGGATCACCGGCGGATTTCCCACTTCAAGGCTTCCGCGTTGGCCTTGGCGAACATCGCCGGCACGTCGAACTTTCCGGTCTCGAGATCATAGCGGCAGCGCCAGCCGCCCAGTCCCTTCATGGCGACGTTCTTGGGGTGGTTGTCATACTCGCCCGACAGCGAGATCACGAGGTAGCGATTGTTGGGCCAGTCCATGCCGAGCGAGCGATAGGCCTCTTCCGTACCCTCCATGAGATTGGCCGAGATGTGGAAGTTGAGCTTGGCGAACCTCTTCGTCTCCGGCCGGCCGTAGAAATAGGCCCAGGCGAGATTGCTGAGCGGCTTCTTCGTCGCGCTCGCGAAGGCGCCCTTCTCGACATGGTAGAGATAGAGGTCCTGCTCGCCCGAGCCGGTCTTCTGCATCCGCACCAGCCATTGCGAGTCGCTGGTGAAGCGGAAGCCGGCCCCGAAGCCCTGCTCGGGCTTCAGCTCCGTCATCTGCTCGCCGCGGCGAACCCAGGCCTGCCATTTGGCGTCCCAATCCCCGCCGTCCTTCATGTACTGCTCGATCTTGGTGGCGCCATCGGGCGAGGTGAAGGCGAGGCCGGCATTGTTGGTGAGGATGTAGTCCGGCGGCGGACCGGATGCGGCGAGCGCGGGCGAGGCGACGAGTGTCAGGGCAAGTGCCAGCCATCGGGCCGGGCGGGAAAATGCGTTCACGGAAAAAATCCTCAAAAAATATGCCGCGATGCGGCCTCGATCATTTGACGCCGACGGGGCCGCGCCGGTTCATGTGCGCTAATCCCTTCGAAAGTCTTGCTGCCGCAGCCAAATCGGCGCAATTTGCCGGCCTCGGTTGATTTGCGACCCAAGGGTTCATTGTCTGATGATCACCGCTTCCAAGGCCTTCATTGCGTTCTGCCTGCTCGCGGTGGGCGGCACCGTGCTGGTGATCGGTCCCACCGAGCTGCGCCGCCTGTTGCCGGGCGGGGCGAACACCGAGATCGCCGTCGCGGCCAAGCCTGAGGTCAAGCCTGAGGCCAAGGTCGAAGCCAAGGCTGAAACCAAGGCGGAACCTAAAGCCGAGACCAAGGCAGGGACGAAGCCCGAAGAACCGAAGCTCGCCGCCGGCGCGCCGCCTGCGCCGAAGCCGGCTGGTCCATTGGACGAGACGCAAAAGCAGGTCACGGAGCTCGCCGATCTCGCGCCGGTCAAGCCGCCGGCGGCCGCGACCGTCGCCGGTCCTCGCTTCGATGTCGCCCGCGTCGACGACCATGGCGAGGCGGCGGTGATCGCGGGCCGGGCTACGCCGGGCGCAAAGGTCGAGCTGCTGCGCGACGGCCAGCCGCTTCATTCGGTCGTGGCCGATGCGTCGGGCCAGTTTGTCATGACGCCGCCGCAGCTCCCGGCCGGCAGCTACGAGCTGACACTGCGCGCCAAGGCGCCGGATGGCACCGTCACGCAGTCCGGCCGCACCATGCCGGTGACGATCGCCGAGGCGGCGCCGCCGCCGGCGCGTGTTGCACCGCCCACGACCAGGCAGGAAACGAAGCGGGCCGAGACGCCGGACGAGAAATCGGATGTCGTGGCATCCTTGCCGTCGGCATCGGACAGGCCCGCGGCGCGGCCCAGGGTGATGGGGGCACCGAAACCAAGGGGCATGGCGCGAGCGACGACGGTCGCGTCGGCTTCGCCGGGCGACGCCCTCAGCGGCACACCGGCAGAGGCGGGCGGCAGCAGGGTGATCTCCCGCGGCGACAGCCTGTGGGCGCTCAGCCGGCTCGCCTACGGCGACGGCGCCCGCTACGCGGTGATCTTCAAGGCCAACCGCGACAAGATCCACAACCCGAACCTGATCTATCCCGGCCAGACTTTTGTGCTGCCGCAAAAAGCGGAGTGAGCGCGGCGCTTCGCCGACGCGATTGCATCTCCTGCAGCCATGATTGCGATCCTCCCTCTCCCCGTCCTTACGAGGGGGTGAGGGACTGTCTCCGCGACGGCAAAGACACCGCCGCGACGCTTTGACCCCCACACTCGCGGAACCTTTGGTTCCCCCGTGCGTCATGTGATGTGAGGTGGTTCGCTTGGCGCTGGAGGAGGGCCAAGGTGGTCAGGTCGGCGGTCATGTCGGGATCACGGATGCGCCTCGCGCTGGCGGGCGCCGGCCTTGTCATTCTGGCCGTGCTGCTGCCGAACAAGGCCGAAGCGCAGTTCGGATTGCGCGGCGGGCCGCTCGGCGT
>NZ_JBFUES010000614.1:0-4634 GCF_056403875.1 Bradyrhizobium sp. P2_E8 | reverse complement strand
GATTTCGGCAAGGCGGTGCTTGCAGGCCGGGACAATTTCTGCAGCCACAATCCGATCCGGCGCTGGTGGGGCGGCACGCTCCTGACCAACGAACGGCTTTGGCGTTGGAATCCGCAAAGCCGTTCGCTGGCGGCGCCTTGAATCCGGATTGTAGGGTGGGTTAGCCCTGTGGCTGCGCGAAGCGCAGCCGCCCGCTAACCCACCTCACGAATCCATTACTCCGCGGCTTCCGCGTAATCGCTCACCGGCGGGCAGGAGCACACCAGGTTGCGGTCGCCATAAACGTTGTCGACGCGGCCGACCGGGCACCAGTATTTGTCGGTGCGCGAGACGCCGTCGGGGAAGCAGCCCTCGGCACGCGTGTAGGCGCGATTCCACGCATCGTCCGCGATGTCGTGCACGGTGTGCGGGGCGTGACGCAGCGGTGACGCCTCGATCTTGAAGCGGCCGGCCTCGACCTCGGCGATTTCCTTGCGGATCGCGATCATCGCGTCGCAGAAGCGATCCAGCTCCGCCTTGGATTCCGATTCGGTCGGCTCGATCATCAGCGTGCCCGSSACCGGGAAGCTCATGGTCGGCGCGTGGAAGCCGTAGTCGATCAGGCGCTTGGCGATGTCGTCGACGGTGACGCCGCTGGTCGTCTTGAGGGCGCGGGGGTCGACGATGCACTCATGCGCGACGCGGCCCTTCTCGTTCTTGTAGAGCACCGGGAAATGCGCATCGAGCCTTGCTGCAATGTAGTTGGCGTTGAGGATCGCGATCTCGGTGGCGCGCTTCAGGCCTTCGCCGCCCATCATCAGGATGTAGATGTAGGAGATGGTCAGGATCGAGGCCGAGCCGAACGGCGCCGCCGAGACCGGGCCGACCGGAGCATCCGTCTGCGTTGCGGGATGGCCCGGCAGGAACGGCGCAAGATGCGCCTTCACGCCGATCGGGCCCATGCCCGGGCCGCCGCCGCCATGCGGAATGCAGAAGGTCTTGTGCAGGTTGAGATGGCTGACGTCGGCGCCGTAATCGCCGGGCCGTGACAGGCCGACCTGCGCGTTGAGGTTGGCGCCGTCCAGATACACTTGGCCGCCATGGCCGTGGACGATGTCGCAGATCTCGCGGATGTGCTCCTCGAACACGCCGTGGGTCGAGGGATAGGTGATCATCACTGCGGCGAGGTCATTCGCGTGCTTGTCGGCCTTGGCGCGGAGATCATTGACGTCGACGTCGCCGTTCTTCTCGCAGGCGACCACCACCACGTCCATGCCGACCATGGCGGCCGAGGCCGGGTTGGTGCCGTGGGCGGAGGAGGGGATCAGGCAGATCTTGCGGTGGGTCTCGCCGCGCGCGGCGTGATAGGCGCGGATCGCCAGAAGCCCGGCATATTCGCCTTGCGCGCCGGAATTCGGCTGCAGCGAGATCGCGTCATAGCCGGTGATGTCGCACAGCCACTTCTCCAGCCGCGCGAACAGCGCGTGATAGCCCTTGGCCTGCTCGCGCGGGGCGAACGGGTGCAGGGAGCCGAATTCCGGCCAGGTCAGCGGCATCATCTCGGTGGTCGCGTTCAGCTTCATGGTGCAGGAGCCGAGCGGGATCATGGCGCGGTCGAGCGCGAGGTCGCGGTCGCTGAGCTTGCGCATGTAGCGCAGCATCTCGGTCTCCGAGCGATGCGCATGGAACACCGGATGGGTGAGGAACGCGGTCGCGCGCTTCAGCGCCTCCGGCAGCGCGTCGCGCGTGGTGGCGTCGATCTCGGCGTAAGCAAGCTGGCCGCCGAAGGCGCGCCAGACCGCCTCGATGGTCGCGGGCGTGGTGGTCTCGTCGAGCGCGATGCGCAAAGCCGCCTCACCGACGCCGAGATTGATCTTCTCGGCAGCCGCGCGCGCGACGATCTCGGCGCGTTTGGCGCCGGCATCGACGCTGAGCGTGTCGAAGAAGTTTTCGCAGTTCGGCGCAAAGCCGAGCTTGCGCAGGCCGCTCGCGAGCACGGCAGCGCGGCGATGCACCTGGCGCGCGATCTGCGCAAGGCCTTCGGGGCCGTGATAGACCGCATACATCGCGGCGATCACGGCGAGCAGCACCTGCGCGGTGCAGATGTTGGAGGTCGCCTTCTCGCGGCGGATGTGCTGCTCGCGGGTCTGCAGCGCGAGGCGGTAGGCCGGCATCCCGCGCGAATCCACGGAGAGGCCGACGATGCGGCCGGGCAGCGAGCGCTTCAGCGCATCGCGCACCGCCATGTAGGCCGCGTGCGGCCCGCCATAGCCCATCGGCACGCCGAAGCGCTGCGCCGAGCCGATCGCGATGTCGGCCCCGAGCTCGCCGGGCGAGGCGAGCAGCGTCAGGGCCAGCAGGTCGGCGGCAACGATCGCGAGGGCGCCCTTGGCCTTCAGCGTCGCGATTGCGGGCCTGAGGTCGCGCACTGCGCCCGAGGAGCCGGGATATTGCAGCAGCGCGCCGAGCACGTCGGCGCTGTCGAGCTCGGTGAGAGGATCGCCGACGATCAGCTTCCAGCCGAGCGGCTCGGCGCGGGTGCGCATCACCGCAAGCGTCTGCGGATGCACGTCCTTGTCGACGAAGAAGGCCTTCGCTTCGACCCGCGAGTGCCGCTCCGCCAGCGCCATCGCTTCGGCTGCCGCGGTCGCCTCGTCGAGCAGCGAGGCGTTGGCGACGTCGAGGCCGGTGAGGTCGCAGATCATGGTCTGGAAGTTGAACAGCGCCTCCAGCCGGCCCTGGCTGATCTCGGGCTGGTACGGCGTGTAGGCGGTGTACCAGGCCGGGTTCTCCAGGATGTTGCGCTGGATCACCGCGGGCAGGATCGTGCCCGAATAGCCCTGGCCGATCAGCGAGGTGAAGACCTGGTTTTGGGCAGCGAGCTCGCCCATATGCGCGATCGCCTCGGTCTCGCTGAGCGGCTTGCCGAGATCGAGCGGGGCGGCCTGCCGGATCGAGGCCGGCAGCGTCTCCGCCATCAGCGCATCGACGCTCCTGGCGTTGACGGCCTCCAGCATCGCGGCGACGTCGCGCGCCGACGGGCCGATGTGGCGGCGAGCGAAATTGGTGGTGTCGCCGTTGGATTTGCGGTGCGCGGTCATCATGGGTCCTCGCTTTAGGTCATCTGTCGCTGTCATGCCCCGCCTTGTGCGCACTTGCGCACTGGGGCGGGGCATCCAGTAAACGCAGGCGTCACGGCTTGAACCGGGAAGCCGCGGCGTACTGGATCACCCGCCTGCGCGGGGGATGACACCGAATGTGAGGTCGGAGTTCGCTTCATCTCACGCCGTGTGGGCCTTGTAGGCGGCTTCATCCATGAGGCCGCCGAGTTCGCTCTTGTCGGCAATCTTGATCTTGAAGAACCAGGCGGCGCCTTGCGCATCCGTGTTCACCAGCGCCGGCTCGGCGGCCAGCGCGGCGTTGGTCTCGAGCACTTCGCCCGTCACAGGCGCGTAGACGTCGGAGGCGGCCTTCACCGATTCCACCACGGCGGCGGCTTCCGCCTTCTTCAGCACGCGGCCGAGCTTGGGCAGTTCGACGAACACGACGTCGCCGAGCTGCTGCTGCGCGTAGTCGGTGATGCCGACGGTGGCGACGTCGCCCTCAATGGCGAGCCATTCATGGTCGGAGGTGTACAGCGTCGTGGTCATTCTGAAGTCCTCAGCGTTTGTAGGTGTTTTTCACGAAGGGCATGGCGGCGACCGTGAGCGGCAGTCGCTGGCCGCGCACCTCGGCGAAGAGGCTGGTGCCGAGCGCGCCCAGTGCGGTGGGCACGTAGCCCATCGCGACCGGCGCGTTCAGGCTCGGGCCGAAGCCGCCCGATGTGACCGTTCCGATCGGCGCGGCGGATGTCGCATCCGCAAACAGCAGCGCGCCCTCGCGCACCGGCGCGCGGCCTTCCGCGCGCAGGCCGACGCGGCGGCGGCCGGCACCCTGATCGAAATGGGCGAGGATCTTCTCGGCGCCGGGGAAACCACCCGCGCGGGCGCCGCCACTGCGACGGCTCTTCTGCACCGACCATTCCAGCGCGGCCTCGACCGGCGTGGTGGCGGTGTCGATGTCGTGGCCGTAGAGGCAGAGCCCGGCTTCCAGCCGCAGGCTGTCGCGGGCGCCGAGGCCGATCGGCAGCACGTCAGGGTTTTCCAGCAGCGTTTTTGCCAGACGCTCGGCGTCCGCGGCCGGAACCGAAATCTCGAACCCGTCCTCGCCGGTGTAGCCGGAGCGCGAGACGAAGCAGTCGAGACCGGCGACCTTGTGCGGGCCGGCGTCCATGAACTTCATGGCAGGCGCCTCTGCACAGAATTTCGCCAGCGCGGATTCGGCCTTCGGACCCTGGAGCGCGACCAGGGCGCGGTCGGCCAGCGAATCGATGACGCAGTCGTCGGACAGATGCGCGCGCAGATGCGCCTGGTCCTCGGCCTTGCAGGCGGCGTTGACGACCAGGAACAGGTGATCGCCGAAATTGGCGACCATCAGGTCGTCGAGAATGCCGCCATCGGCATTGGTGAACTGGGCGTAGCGCTGCCGGCCCGGCGCAATCGCCACGATGTCCTGCGGCACCAGCCGTTCCAGCGCGCGGGCGGCGTCCTCGACCTTGCCGGATTTCGGCCGCAGCGCGATCTGGCCCATGTGGGAGACGTCGAACAGGCCGGCGG